>NZ_JBHWGD010000106.1:0-22756 GCF_042733235.1 Kitasatospora sp. NPDC059722 | reverse complement strand
ATCATCCAGCCCCCGGAGCGGCCACCCCCGGAGCCACCCCCGGCGAACCCCACCCCCCCGAAAGCCCACCCCGCACCCCAAGCCCCGCGCAGCGGCCCCCACGTTTGCTCCAGCTAGCACCCTGCTTGCATTTGCAAGCGCCATGTTGCACCCTGTGGACATGGCCTCACTGAACGTCGGCTCGCTCGGCGAGTACATCCGCGAGCAACGCCGCAACGCGCAGTACTCGCTGCGCCAGCTGGCGGAGGCCGCCGGCGTGTCCAACCCGTACCTCAGCCAGATCGAGCGAGGGTTGCGCAAGCCGAGCGCGGAGATCCTCCAGCAGATCGCGAAGGCGCTGCGGATCTCGGCCGAGACGCTGTACGTCCAGGCCGGGATCCTGGAGGAGCGGCGGGACGAGGGTCTGGAGCTGAGGGCCTCGATCCTCGCCGATCCGCTGATCAACGAGCAGCAGAAGCAGGCGCTGCTGGCGGTCTACGAAGCCTTCCTGAAGGAGAACGCCGCCCGCCGGGACCCGGCAGCCGAGGCCGGCACTCCGACGACACCCGCACAGCCGACCACACCCGCACAGACGACGACCGACGGCCCAGCCGCCTAGACACCCACCGGGAGGACCGGTCATGCCGATCACCGACGAGCTCAAGAAGACCCTCACCGACCCGACCCCGCTGTACGCCCTCGCCGGCGCCGGTGACCTCGCCTACGAGAAGCTGCGCGAGGTGCCGGGCAAGGTCGAGGCGCTGGCCGCGGACCGCAAGGGCGCGCAGGAGATGGCCGGTGCCCGGCTGCAGGAGGCGCAGGCGAAGCTCGCCGAGGCGCAGGCCAAGGTCGCCGAGACGGTCACCACGCTGCCCACGGACTTCAAGGCGCTGCAGGAGCGGGCCCAGGACTTCGCCATCCAGCAGGTCGGCCGGGCGGTCGAGCTGGCGGTCAAGGCGAAGGAGACGTACGACGAGCTCGCGGAGCGCGGCAAGGTCGTGGTCGAGCGCACCCGCCCGGGTTCCCAGGCCGAGCCGACCGAGCCGACCGAGCCGGCCGAGCCCGCGGTGATCGACGCCGAGGTCATCGAGGACGATGCCGCAGCCGCAGCCGCAGCCGCAGCCGCAGCCGAGCCCGCGCCGAAGAAGACCCCCCGCACCCGCAAGGACGCTCCCCGAGGAGAGTGAAGCGCCACCGAACGGGGCACATCCACCGACCGCGGAACGTTGACGGCTTGGCGGACGGTCGCCGTGCCAGGATGGACGGCGGCCCGCACACCGGAGCCGAGAGACAGAGGAGACCGCCATGGGCGGAGTGAACCAGGTTCTGGGCCTGTCCTATCTGAACCCGATCTGGTGGATGTCCGTCGCCATCCTGGGCTTCAAGCTGTTCGCCCTGATCGACGGCGCGTCCCGCCGGGAGGACGCCTACCGGGCCGCGGACAAGAAGACCAAGGGCTTCTGGCTGGCGATCCTGGGGATCGCGTTCGGCTGGGACCTGCTGTTCGGCGTGAACTTCTTCACCGGCATCGGGACGCTCGCCGGGTTGGTGGCGTCGATCGTCTACATGGTGGACGTGCGCCCGGCGATCCGGGAGCTGACCAACCGCGGCGGCCGGGGCGGTGGCGGCCGGAGCAACATGGGGCCGTACGGACCCTGGTGACAAAGCGCAGAAAGAAAGCGGAAAGAAAGCGGTGCTGCCCGGGAGAGGCCACAAAACGCCTCCCCGGGCAGCACCGTTTTTCGTGCACCAGCTCAAGCAGTGCCCCCAGAGCTCACCCCAGGATGAGCTGCACCGGGTTCCGCTCCAGCAGCAGCACCGCGACGTCATCCGTCAGCGCGCCACCGTTCAGCTCCTCGACCTCGGCGATCGCGCTGTCGACCAGCCGGCCGCGGGTGAGCCCGGCGGACTGGTGGTCGCCGACCAGGTCGGCGAGACCGTCCTGGCCGAGGCGCCGGGACCCGGCCCCGACCCGGCCCTCGATGAGTCCGTCGGTGTAGAGCAACAGCCGCCAGCCGGGCCGGAGTTCGATCTCGTGAGCGGGCCAGGCGGCCTCGCCGTCGTCGCACGGTAGCAGCCCGAGCGCCGGCCCGGCGAGGTCGGAGGGCAGGGTCAGCGGCTGGTGGTCGGCGCCGAGCAGGAGGGGCGCCGGGTGCCCGGCGAGGTAGAGGCGGGCCCGTTCGCAGGCGCCGAGCGCGTCGAGGTCGCCGCACTCGCCGCCGGGTTCGATGACGAGCATGCAGAGCGTCGCGAAGATCTCGTCGCTGCGCCGCTCGTGTTCGAGGACGTGCTGGAGGGTGGTGAGCAGGGCCTCGCCGGTGAGGCCCGCGAAGACGAGGGTGCGCCACGCTATGCGGAGCGCGACGCCGAGCGCGGCTTCGTCCGGGCCGTGGCCGCAGACGTCGCCGATCACGACGTGGATGGTGCCGTCGTCGGTGCGGACGGCGTCGTAGAAGTCGCC
Organism: Kitasatospora sp. NPDC059722; assembly: GCF_042733235.1. Classification (NCBI taxonomy): domain Bacteria; kingdom Bacillati; phylum Actinomycetota; class Actinomycetes; order Kitasatosporales; family Streptomycetaceae; genus Kitasatospora; species Kitasatospora sp. NPDC059722. The sequence goes on along the minus strand of NZ_JBHWGD010000106.1, from coordinate 20,316 downwards.
GCCGAGCAGGGCGCGGCGGCGGCCGGGGCGGTAGCGGCGGGTGAAGGAGAGGCCGGCGCCGTCGAGCAGCGGGGTGGGCAGGAGGTGGCGCTGGAGGCGGGCGTTCTCCTGGCCGCGCAGTTCGGCCTCGACCAGGCGGCGCTGGGACTCGTCGGCGCGCTTGCGTTCGACGGCGTAGCGCAGGGCGCGGGCGAGCAGCGGGCCGTCCGTCTCGTGCTTGATCAGGAAGTCCTGGGCGCCGGCGGCGACCGCGGCGGCGCCCAGTTCGGCGCCGGCCGCGTCGGTGAGCACGACGACGGCGGTGTGCGGGGCCCGGCGGAGGAGTTCGTGGAGGCCTTCCAGCCCGTCGGAGGAGTCGGAGGGGTGGGGCAGGTCGGAGGGCGCGGCGAGGTCGAGCAGGACGCAGCTGAACTCGGTGCCGCGCGGGCGGCCGCGCCGGGCGCCGGTGGGCGGCGGGGCGAGCAGGCCGGTGGCCTGCTCCAGGCCGCGGGCCCAGTGCACCTCGATGGCGGTGCCGCTGTCGGCGACCGCGGCCTTGATCAGCTGGGCGTCGGAGGCATCGTCCTCGATGACCAGCAGCTTGAGCGGGGCGCCGCCGGCCGCGGCGTCACCTTCGCCGGCCGCCGACGGGTTTGCGGCCCGCGATCGGGGGTGAGGTATCGGGGGAGCGTCCGTGAGCGGGCCGACCGGGACGGGGTGGATGCGGGCACGGCGGGGGAGGGCGCCGTCGAGGGCGTCCGACAGGTCCGCGGCACCTCGTGCCCGCCCGTCTCCCGTTGCGGGCATCGGTGATTCCTCCCTTTCCCCGAGTGCGTAACGGCCGGCGTCCGTCCGCAGTGCCCGCGTGGCACCCTGCGTCGGGGAACTTCTCGCGACCATAACGTGATCTCCGGGGATTTCTCTGGCCCGCCGGGGCCGTTGTGGCTATTGCCACGCCGGTGGCGGTGTGGTGATCGGACTCGGACGGCGACTCGGGCCCGGCCCCGGCGGGTGCCGGGGCGGGCGGAGAAGGGGGCAACATCATGGTGACGCGGATCACCCTGGTCGAGGGTGACATCACGGAGCAGCAGGTGGACGCGGTGGTGAACGCCGCGAACTCCTCTCTGCTGGGCGGCGGCGGGGTGGACGGCGCGATCCACCGCAAGGGCGGGCCGCAGGTCCTGGAGGAGTGCCGGCGGCTGCGGGCCTCGCACTGGGGCAAGGGGCTGCCCACCGGGCGGGCGGTGGCGACGACGGCCGGCCGGCTGCCGGCGCGGTGGGTGGTGCACACCGTCGGGCCGGTGTACCGGGCGGAGGATTACGAGGAGCGGGCGGGGCTGCTGGCCTCCTGCTATCGCGAGTCGCTGCGGACGGCGGCGGAGCTGGGCGCGCGCACGGTGGCCTTCCCGGCGGTGTCGGCCGGGATCTACGGGTGGCCGCCGGCCGACGCGGCCCGGATCGCGCTCTCCACCGTCGCCGAGGCGGTGGGCGGCGGCGACGAGCGGGCCGGGGCGGGGCTGGACGAGGTGCGGTTCGTGCTGTTCGGGGCGGAGATGTACGGCGTGTTCGAACGGGCGTGGGCGGAGCTGCGGTCGGACGGCTGAGCGGGACGTGCGGCGGACGTGCTGCGGGCGGGCGGCGGTGTGGGCGCCGCCCGGTGACCTCCATCGTGGCGTGACGGGGCGTCAACGCGCCAGAGGAATTCGATAACTCGTTCGAGTGAAACGCGGGTGTTGCCGCCGGTGTCCGGACGCCGCACCCCGCCGCACCGCCCCGACCTCCCCGCCGCACCGCCGCGACGTCCCCGCCGCGACGCCCCGCTACGGCGCGAGCGCCGTCCAGGGCACCGTGACCTCGCCCTGCCGCCACCGCCCGCGCGCGTCCACCAGCGGCCAGTCGCCCGCCAGGGCCGTGCACGCGGCCACCCAGCGCTGGCGCGCCCCGAACGCCCCGTACGGCGCCGCGGCCGCCCAGGCCCGGTCGAAGTCGGCGAGGAACCGGTGCACCGGCCGGCCCGGCACGTTGTGGTGGATGAGCGCCTTCGGCAGCCGCTCGGCCAGGTCGGAAGGCCGTTCCAGGCCGCCCAGCCGGGCCGCGAAGGTCACCGTCCGCGGGCCCTCCGGGCCGAGCGCGACCCAGACGTGCCGCCGCCCGATCTCGTCGCAGGTGCCCTCGACGAGCAGCCCGTCCGGCGCCAGCCGCGCGCAGAGCCGCTCCCACACCGCGCCCACCGCCGACTCGTCGTACTGCCGCAGGACGTTGGCGGCCCGGATCAGCTGGGCCGGCGCGCCGCCGTCGAGCGGCACCTCGAAGCCGCCGCGCCGGAAGGTGAGCAGCGGCGGGGCGGCGTACGGCAGGGCCGCGGCGACCCGCTCCGGCTCGATCTCGATCCCGACCACCCGGACGTCCGGCCGCACCGCGCGCAGCCGTCCGGCCAGTTCGACGGCGGTCCAGGGGGCGGCGCCGTAGCCGAGGTCGACGGCGACCGGCGGCCGGTCGGCGGAGCGCAGCGCGCGGCCGAGGGCGTGGGCGATCCAGCGGTCCATCCGTCGGAGCCGGTTGGTGTTGGTGGTGCCCCGGGTGACCGTCCCGACCGGCCGCCCGCTGCGTCCGCGGGCGGACGGGGGCGAGGGGTCGAAGGAGGCGGCCATGTCCAGAAGGGTACCGAGGGGCCCGGCCCGACCCCTGCCACCTGCACCGTTGTCCGTCCATGGACCCGGCCGGCGGTCCGTCCGGGGACCGGCTGGCGGCCAATCCAGGGACCGGTCGGCGGCCAATCCAGGGACCGGTCGGTGATCAGGTCGGCGATCCGGGAATGCCGGGCATCATCCGAGTGGTTGGCACACTGGTGGTGATGTGTGGGCCCGGACGGGGCAGCGCACACCGGACAGCAGGCGGGCCGGATGCGGGCCGCCGGAGACGGGCCGCACAGAGGAGGCTTCAGCCAGGTGATCCAGCACCCCGTCCGTTCGGTACGCCGTGCCCAGCCGGCCGCGCCCGCGCGCGGTCGTCTCCAGTCGTTGGTCACGGGCCGCCGCCGCCCCCGCCGGATAGCCATGCTCAGCGTGCACACCTCGCCGCTGCACCAGCCCGGCACCGGCGACGCGGGCGGGATGAACGTCTACATCGTCGAGCTGGCCAAGCGCCTCGCCGCGCTCGACGTCGAGGTCGAGGTGTTCACCCGGGCGACCTGCTCGGACGACGCCCCCACCGTCGAGCTGGCCCCCGGCGTCCTGGTGCGGCACGTCACCGCCGGGCCGTACGAGGGCCTGATCAAGGAGGACCTGCCGGCCCAGCTGTGCGCCTTCACCCACGGCGTGCTGCGGACGGAGGCGGGCCACCGCCCCGGCCACTACGACCTCGTGCACTCGCACTACTGGCTCTCCGGGCAGGTCGGCTGGCTGGCCGCCCAGCGCTGGGGCGTGCCGCTGGTGCACACCATGCACACCATGGCGAAGGTGAAGAACGCCGCCCTGGCCGAGGGCGACACTCCCGAACCCGCGGCCCGGGTGATCGGCGAGACCCAGGTGGTCGAGGCCGCCGACCGGCTGATCGCGAACACCACCGAGGAGGCCGCCGAGCTGGCCCGGCACTACGCGGCTCGCCCGGACCAGCTCGCCGTCGTCCACCCCGGCGTCAACCTCGACGTCTTCCGGCCCGACGGGCCGCGGGCGCGGGCGGCCGCGCGGGCCCGGCTGGGCCTGCCGCAGGACGCCGCCGTGCTGCTCTTCGCCGGCCGGATCCAGCCGCTGAAGGCGCCGGACGTGCTGCTGCGCGCCGTCGCCGAGCTGGTCGAACGCCTCCCGGCCCTGCGCGAGCGGTTGGTCGTCCCGGTGGTCGGCGGACCGTCCGGCAGTGGGCTCGCCCGGCCGGAGAGCCTGCACAAGCTCGCCGCGCAGCTGGGCATCTGCGACGTGGTCCGGTTCCACCCGCCGGTCGGCCAGGCGCAGCTCGCGGACTGGTACCGGGCGGCGACGGCCCTCGTGATGCCGTCCTACAGCGAGTCCTTCGGGCTGGTCGCGCTGGAGGCCCAGGCCTGCGGCACGCCGGTGGTGGCCGCCGCGGTCGGCGGCCTGCCGGTCGCGGTGCGCGACGGAGAGACGGGCACGCTGGTCCACGGCCACGACCCGCGGGACTGGTCGCGCGCGCTGGAGCCGTACGTCACGGACGCCGGCCTGGTCGAGCGGCGGGGCGCGGCGGCGGCCCGGCACGCGTCCGGCTTCGGCTGGGACACGGCCGCGTCGACCACCGCCGAGGTGTACGCCGGCACGCTGGCCCGCCCGGCCGGCCGCCTCACCACGGCCCGCCGCCGACTGGCCTGACACGGCCCGCCCCCGCCAGGGGCGAGGCCCCGGCACGGCAGGACCCCCGCCTGCTGCACGCCACCTGCTGCGCACCGACCGCTGGGCACCGCCTGCTGCGCACCGCCCGTACCGCCGAGTAACGTCACCCCCATGGCAACCCGCACCAAGGACGAGGCCCTGACCCTCCTGCGCACCGCCCTGGACGAGGCCGGCGTGGCCTGGGAGCCGGCCGCCGCCGACCCGTACACGCTGGTGGCGACCCTCCCGGGCACCCGCAAGCTGAACACCACCTGCGCCCTGCGGGTCGGCGACCACACGCTGTCGGTCAACGCCTTCGTGATCCGCCGCCCGGACGAGAACCACGAGGCCGTCTACCGCTGGCTGCTGGAGCGCAACACCCGCCTCTACGGCGTCGCCTACGCGATGGACGCGCTCGGCGACGTCTACCTGGCGGGCCGCCTCCCGCTGGAGTCGCTCACCCCGGACACCGTCGACCGGCTGCTCGGGACGGTGCTGGAGAATGCCGACGAGCCGTTCAACACCCTGCTGGAGCTGGGCTTCGCCTCGGCGATCCGGCGGGAGTGGGAGTGGCGGACCAAGCGCGGGGAGTCCACCCGCAACCTGGCCGCCTTCGCCCACCTGGCCGCCCGGAAGGCCGACTGACCCGGCCTCCGCGGCGGGCCTCAGGCGCCCGCGGGAGCCTTCGCGGCCTCGGCCGCCGCCCCTACGACTCCGGCGCCTCCGGCCGCCCCGGTGGCCTCGGCGGGCGCGGCGGCCGGGACCTCCGTGACGTTCTCCGCCCGGGGCGCCCGGCCCGCCGTGCCGCCCGTCCGGCGCCCCAGCACCACGTACCCGAGCGCCGCGGCGCTGCCGAGGACCGCGCACACCCCCCACAGCACCGCCGGTCCGGCCCGGTCCAGCAGCACGCCGCCGGCCCCCGGGCCGAGGAACGACGCGAGCGCCCAGGAGAGCGAGTAGACGCCCTGGTAGCGGCCGCGCGCGTGGGTCGGCGCGAGCTCGGAGACGAGGCTCATCATCGTCGGCGCGTTGAGGATCTCGCCGATCGTCCAGACCGCGACGGAACCCGCGAAGACCCAGGCGGATGACCCGGCCAGGGCCACGAGGCCGAAGCCCCAGCCGGTGAGCAGGCAGCTGGCGATGAGCAGGCGGGTCCGCGAGCGGCCCTCCATCCACCGGGTGAGCGGGATCTGCAGGACCACGATCAGCAGCCCGTTGAGGCCGATGACCAGCCCGTACTGGGTGGACGTGATGCCCGCGTGGCCCATGTCGACGGCCAGGGTGGTGCTGCCCTGCTGGAAGATCAGCGCGAGCACGAGAGTCAGCCCGACGGCCGACATGAAGCGGCCGTCCCGGAACACCGTGCCGAGCCCGACCACCGGTTCCTTCGCCTCGGCGGCCGTCATCTCCGGCTTCGTCTCCGGGATGCGGACGAAGATCACCACGGCGCAGACCAGCGTGCTGAACGCGTCCAGCAGGAACAGCGTGAGGTAGCCGTGGGTGGCGATCAGGCCGGCCGCGGCGGCGGAGAGGCCGAAGCCGATGTTGATCGCCCAGAAGTTCAGCGAGTAGGCCCGGACCCGGTCCTCGGCCGGGACGAGGTCGGCGATGATCGCCGAGGTGGCGGGCCTGGTGGCGTTGTTGCACAGCCCCACCAGGAACGCCACCACCGCGATCGCCACCGGCCCGTCCGCGAAGCCGAGCACGGCCGTGAACAGCGCCGTGCCGAGCTGCGCGGCGACCAGCGTCGGCCGACGGCCGATCCGGTCGGTCAGCACGCCCGCGCCGATCGCGGCGATCGCCGAGCCGAGGCCGAACAGCGAGGCCACCAGACCCGCGTAGGAGTCCGAGTAGCCCCGCTCGGTGGTCAGGTAGAGGGCGAGGAAGGTGACCACGAAGGCGCCGAGCTTGTTGATCAGCGTCGAGGTCCAGAGCCACCAGAACTGGCGTGGCAGTCCGCCCGTCGTCTCCCGGACGACTCTCCGGATCCGGGCAGGGACGGGCGGTGCGACGGGCATGTGGGGACTCCCGGAGGCAGGCGTCCGGCGAGCGGCACGGGCAGGTCCGCTCAGCCGAAAGGTGTAAGTGTCAGAAGCGCGAGGCACACATTACTCATGGGCAAAGGTCCCGGCCAGGGGTTTTCGGAGCTCCACTAAGCTGGGCGCCATGGCTGACACGACGTACCGACTCATCCTGCTCCGCCACGGCGAGAGCCAGTGGAACCAGAAGAACCTGTTCACCGGTTGGGTCGACGTCGACCTCAACGAGAAGGGCGAGAAGGAGGCCGCCCGCGGCGGCGAGCTCCTGGCCGCCGAGGGTCTGCTGCCCGACGTGCTGCACACCTCGCTGCTGCGCCGCGCGATCCGCACCTCGCAGATCGCCCTGGACAAGGCCGACCGCCACTGGATCCCGGTCAGCCGCAGCTGGCGCCTGAACGAGCGCCACTACGGCGCGCTCCAGGGCAAGGACAAGGCCCAGACCCTGGCGGAGTTCGGCGAGGAGCAGTTCCAGCTCTGGCGCCGCTCGTACGACACCCCGCCGCCGGTCCTGTCCGACGACGACGAGTACTCGCAGGCCGGCGACGCCCGCTACGCCGATATCCCGAGCGAGCTGCGCCCGCGCACCGAGTGCCTCAAGGACGTCGTCGACCGGATGCTCCCGTACTGGTACGACGCGATCGTCCCGGACCTCGCCGCCGGCAAGACCGTCCTGGTCACCGCCCACGGCAACAGCCTGCGCGCGCTGGTCAAGCACCTCGACGGCATCTCCGACGACGCCATCGCCGGCCTGAACATCCCGACCGGCATCCCGCTCGTCTACGAGCTCGACGCCGACTTCAAGCCCCTGAACCCGGGCGGCCGCTACCTCGACCCGGAGGCCGCCGCGGCCGCCATCGAGGCGGTCAAGAACCAGGGCAAGAAGTAACCCCCTTGCCGATGCGGCCCCGTCTCCCGGTTCGCCGGGGGCGGGGCCGTTCGCTGTTCGCGCGCCGTTCAACCATCGTGCCGTGCAAGGGAGTTCACGGGAACCGGTGGGCCGACCGAAAGTGGTTCAGACCATTGACGGGCGCGGGCGGGCGCTCCTACCGTGTGGGCATCGGGCTGGCGCAGGCATGCCAAGGATTGCCCGTCCGGCCGCGCACCCCCACGCGCGCGCCTGCGCTCGGCGCACTCTCCATCCACCCCCACGGAGGAGCACCATGCGCAAACGTCATCTCGTCGGGGCGGCCGTCGCCGCCCTGGCAATCCCGCTCACCTTCGCGCTGCCGGCGCAGTCGCACGGCTACATCTCCACGCCCCCGAGCAGGGCCGCGCTCTGCGGCGCGGGCGGGGTCCCGTGGGACTGCGGCGAGATCCAGTGGGAGCCGCAGAGCGTCGAGGGGCCGAAGGGCTTCCCGTCCGACGGGCCGGCCGACGGCACCATCTGCGCCGGCGGCAACGGGCGCTTCGCCGAACTGGACGACCCGCACGGCGGTGCCTGGCCGACCACGCAGGTGACGGCGGGGCAGAGCCTCACCTTCACCTGGAGCTTCACCGCCCGGCACGCGACCTCGGGCTTCGAGTACTACCTGACCAGGCAGGGGTACGACCCGAGCCGGCCGGTCACCCGCGCCGACCTGGACCCGACGCCGTTCCTCACCGTCCCCTACGACGGCTCCCAGGTGCCGCAGAGCGTCAGCCACACCGCGACCCTGCCCGGTGACCGGACCGGCCACCAGGTGGTCGTCGCGGTCTGGGACATCGCCGACACCGGCAACGCCTTCTACTCCTGCACCGACGTCCAGTTCTGACGGTCGGCGCGACGCCGGTCGGCACTGCACCGGTCGGCACCGCACCGGTCCGCACCACACCGGTCGGCGCCGCACCGGATCCGGACGGCCGAAAGCGCCCGGCCGCCTCGCATGAGCGGCCGGGCGCCCCGGTGCCTCCTCAGTGGCCGCCGCAGCAGCCGCCGGACGCGCCGCCGCACTGGCAGGGCGCGCCGGACTGGCAGCCGCAGCCGCACCCGGGGCCGCAGCCGCAGCCGGCCGCGAGGACGGGCAGCAGCTTCGCGGGGATCGGTTCGACGGTGTCGTGTGCCGGCGCCGGTCGGGTCGGGTTGGCCTTCATCGTGCTGAACCCTCCTTGTGACGGGCACACTTCCGGTGCCTACGGCTTCGAGTGAAGCCGCCGTTCGGAGGGAGCGTCAACGGGCGCGCAGTGGTGGGCCGCCCGGGAGTCCGTGCGCCCGCACCACCCTCGCCCGAGGTTTAGTCACCCCACGGGGTGAGCCCGACCGCTCCCGAACGCGGCTCACTCCGCGGCCGAGGCCTCCGAGGACGCGACGAAGTCCGCCACGTGCTCGCCCGTCACCAGGTACACGACGCGCTTGGCGACGGACACGGCGTGGTCCGCGAAGCGCTCGTAGTAGCGGCCGACCAGGGTGATGTCGACGGCGGTCTCGATGCCGTGGGCCCAGCGGTCGTCGATCAGGTGGGACAGGAGCTCGCGGTGCAGCGTGTCGATGGCGTCGTCGTCCTGCTCCATCTCCAGGGCCTTGTCGACGTCCTTGGTGGCGATCACCAGGCCGGCCTTGGCCACCAGGCGCTGGGCGAGCTGGCCCATCTCCAGGACGGTGGACTGCAGGTCGCCGGGCACCGCCGAGTCGGGGTAGCGCATCCGCGCGACCTTGGCGACGTGCCGGGCGAGGTCGCCGCAGCGCTCCAGGTCCGAGCTCATCCGCAGCGAGGTGACCACGATGCGCAGGTCGGTCGCGACCGGCTGCTGCCGGGCGAGCAGGTCGATCGCGCGGTTCTCCAGGTCGTGGTGGAGCTCGTTGACCTTCTCGTCGGCCGCGATCACGCTCTCCGCCAGTGCGAGGTCCGCGTCGAGGAGTGCGGTGGTCGCCCGGCCCAGGGCGGAGCCGACCAGCCGGGCCATCTCGACCAGGCTGTCGCCGATCGCATCGAGTTCCTCGTGGTACGCGTCGCGCATGCTCTCTCCTCAGTAGCTGTGTCGGTGGCGGTGCCGACCGGTCATCCCGTACGACCGTCGAGCCGGCGTCCGGGCGACCGCTGCTGGTGCGCGAATGGTACGCGCACCCTCGGGGCGGCGCCCCCGGTTCGGCACGCCACCCACTCCCACACGGGCTGCACGGCCAACTCTGTGCCGTTTGGGCGACCACGTCCGGCCGGTGCGGTGAATCGGCAGCTACGTGGAGGTGAATTCTCGGCAACAGCAGGTCGATGCCTTGATCCGACCCTTGGGGAACGCCGAGTACGTACGCTTACGCTGGCCACATGGACGTGAACGTGGCCGCCGCCGCTGCCTGCGCCATAGCCGGGCTCGGCGTCGGCCTCACGGCCTCGATCGCCTTCCGTTGGAGCGAGCGCGAGCAGGCCAAGGGGAAGTACAGCGGCACCAGTGGCAGGAACTACGGCCGGCACCAGGTTCTGGGTGCCGCCGCCCAGGAGCCCCCGCTCCCGCCGGGCGTGGACACCGTGCTGTCGGTGCTGCGCTCCTGCGCGATCGTGCTCGGCGAGGCCGACGAGGTGGTCAAGGCCAGCTCGGCGGCGTACGCGATGGGCCTGGTGCGCGGCGGTGCCGTCGCCGTCGACCCGATGCTCTCCCTCGCCCGCGCCACCCGCCGGGACGGCGAGATCCGCCAGGTCGAACTGGAGGTGCCGCGCCCCGGTGCGGCCCGCGCCGCCGAGCCGCTCGCGGTCTCGGTCCGGGTCGCCCCGCTGGGCTCCCGGCTGGTGCTGGTCCTGGTCGAGGACCAGACCGACCGCCGCCGGGTGGAGGCCGTCCGCCGGGACTTCGTGGCCAACGTCAGCCACGAGCTCAAGACCCCGGTCGGCGCCCTGTCCCTGCTCTCCGAGGCGGTCGCGGACGCGGCCGACGACCCGGAGGCCGTCCAGCGCTTCGCCGGCCGCATGCAGATCGAGGCCACCCGGCTGGCCAGCCTGGTCCAGGAGATCATCGACCTGTCCCGGGTCCAGGACGACCGGCTGATGGTCGACCCGGAGCCGGTCGCGGTGGACGAGCTGATCGCCGAGGCGATCGACCGCTGCCGCCAGCAGGCCGCCGCCAAGCAGATCCTGATCGCCGCCGGCGGCATCGCGGGCCTCTACCTGCACGGCAACCGCGGCCAGCTCGCCGCCGCGCTCGGCAACCTGGTCGAGAACGCGGTCAACTACAGCCCGCCCCGCACCCGGGTGGCCATCGCCACCCGCCGGATCTCCAGCGCCGCGGCGCTCGGCGAGGCGGACGGCGAGCTGATCGAGATCTCGGTCACCGACCAGGGCATCGGCATCTCCGAGAAGGACCGCGAGCGGGTCTTCGAACGCTTCTACCGCGTCGACCCGGCCCGCTCCCGGGCCACCGGCGGAACCGGCCTGGGCCTGTCGATCGTCAAGCACGTCGCGGCCTCGCACGGCGGTACCGTCTCCGTGTGGAGCGTCGAGGGCCAGGGCTCGACCTTCACCATCCGCCTGCCCGCCGGCCAGGCGCCCACCGCCGAGGACCTGGAGACCGCCCGGGTGGTCGAGGACGCCGACGACCTCGACGACCTCGAAGGCTTCGACGACCCCGAAGACACCGAAGACACCGAAGACCCCGAAGACACCGACGCCGCAGCCGGCCACGCCGGCGACGACGAACCCGCCGTGGGCGGTGACCCCGGCGCCCGCGCCGAGCCCGCCGCGGCACCCCGAACCCTCACTCCGGACCGCGCGGCCACCACGGCCCGCCCGGGCCGTTCGCTCCCCGCCGGGGAGCGGGAAGAACCCCTGTCAAAGACAACCCAGCTTGCCCCGGAGGCCCGATCGTGACCCGAGTACTGGTGGTCGAGGACGAGGAGTCGTTCAGCGACGCCCTCTCGTACATGCTCCGCAAGGAGGGCTTCGAGGTGGCCGTCGCCGCCACCGGCCCCGACGCGCTGGAGCAGTTCGAACGCAACGGCGCCGACCTCGTCCTGCTCGACCTGATGCTGCCGGGCCTGCCGGGCACCGAGGTCTGCCGCCAGCTCCGCGTGCGCTCCAACGTCCCGGTGATCATGGTGACCGCCAAGGACAGCGAGATCGACAAGGTCGTCGGTCTGGAAATAGGTGCGGACGACTACGTCACCAAGCCCTACTCCACCCGTGAGCTGGTCGCCCGCATCCGCGCGGTGCTGCGCCGCCGCGGCGAGGACGGCGGCGCGGGCGACAACGGCGGCGGCCCGGGCGCCCTGGAGGCCGGTCCGGTCCGGATGGACGTCGACCGGCACGTGGTGACGGTGGACGGCGCCAAGGTCGACCTGCCGCTGAAGGAGTTCGACCTGCTGGAGATGCTGCTGCGCAACGCGGGCCGGGTGCTCACCCGCATGCAGCTGATCGACCGGGTGTGGGGCGCGGACTACGTCGGCGACACCAAGACCCTCGACGTCCACGTGAAGCGCCTGCGCGCCAAGATCGAGCCGGACCCGGGCGCGCCGCGCTACCTGGTCACGGTCCGCGGCCTGGGCTACAAGTTCGAGCCGTAAACCGGCACGGACACGCGGAAGGCCCCCGCCGGCACTCGCCGGAGGGGGCCTTCGCGTCGCCCCCCGGCAGGCCCGTGCGGGCCCGCCGGGGGCGGTGTGGAGCGTGTGGAGCGTCAGTGGGTGCCGGCGGACGGCGTGGCCGCACCGGACGGCGTGGCACCGGCGGTGGGGGTGCCGGCGACCGGGGCGACCGGGGCGGTCGGGGTGGTGCCCGCCGACGGGGTGGCGGCACCGGTGGCACCGGTGGCCGGGGCGGACGGGGTGACGCCCGGGGTGGCACCCTTGCCCGGGACGGCGACCGGCGAGGCGGTCGGGCCGAAGCCGTCGTAGAGGCCCTTGTCGTTGGCCGGGCTCACGCCGGCCTGGACGTCGACCTTCTGGCCGTCCTTGAACGCGAAGGTCGTCGGCACCATGCCGCCGACCTTGACGCCCACGGAAGCGAGCCTGGCGGACGGGTTGCCGCCGCCGCCCAGCAGCACGGCGCCGCCGGCCGGGACGACGATGCTGCTCAGCGGGGCGCCCGCGGCATCGGCGAAGGTGGCGGCGGCACCGCTGCCGACGGTGATGGACTGCAGCTCGACCGGGTCGGCCCCGGTGTTGCTGATGTTCACCGTCACGTTGGCGGGCCCGGTCGAGTCGCCCGAGGTGTTGGCCGCGGTGACGACGACGATGTTGTTCAACCGGACGTTCGTGCCGAGCGTCGCCGCGGCGCTGTCCGGCTTGATCTGCAGGGTGTCCGGCTGGTTGCCGGCCGCGCAGGAGGACAGCGAAGCGATGGCGAAGGCGGCGAGGGCGGCGATGCTGCCGCGTCGAAGGCTGCGGCTCACGGCGGCGGCTTCTCCCTAGGTCACGTGTCGGTAGGTCAGGTCTCAGATTATCGACCTCACTTATGCGGTCCTCACGGGGTGGTCCCCGTGTCGCACTCCCGGGGCGGTATGCGGGTCCGTCCGGCCGCAATGTGACGTGCCCGCGCCACGTGATCGCGCCGTTCGGGCGGTGCCCCCGGGGGCCGTTTTCGGGCGGCGACGCGCGGACAAGCTTCGACCAAGATCGAATAACGATCCGGAAACGGCCCGATAAACGGCGAAAACTCAAGATCCAATCACGGTTTCGGGAGTGTTGCGACACGTTTCGCCGGGCGCCGGAACCGCCTCCGACCTGCGGGAAGCCGCTGTCGAACACCGGTCGCAGCACGTCATGGGGGTGCTTGTCAAGCCCCGAGACCCGCCCTGACCTGCGAAAACGCCCTTCGGGTGCGCCGAAAAGCGTGTTATTCTGGAAAGCCACGGAAGGGGTCCTGTCACATGACGTTCAAGGTTGGCGACACGGTGGTCTACCCCCATCACGGGGCCGCGCTGATCGAGGCCATCGAAATTCGCCAGATCAAAGGTGTGGACAAGACCTACCTGGTGCTCAAGGTGCAGCAGGGAGACCTGACGCTCCGCGTGCCCGCCGAGAACGCGGAGTTCGTCGGCGTGCGCGATGTGGTCGGCCAGGAAGGTCTGGACCGGGTCTTCGAGGTGCTGCGCGCACCGTACACCGAAGAGCCGACCAACTGGTCCCGTCGCTACAAGGCGAACCTGGAGAAGCTCGCCTCGGGCGATGTCATCAAGGTCGCCGAGGTCGTGCGCGACCTGTGGCGCCGCGAGCGCGAGCGCGGCCTGTCGGCCGGCGAGAAGCGCATGCTCGCCAAGGCGCGCCAGATCCTCGTCAGCGAGCTCGCGCTGGCCGAGAACACCAACGAGGACAAGGCGGAGACGCTGCTCGACGAGGTCCTCGCCTCGTAGTGCGGTCGGGCTGCCGCCCAACGCTCACAGCGCCCGGTGCCGGCGCGCCGCTCCCGGAGGTATCCGGGAAGCGGTGCTTTGGTACTTCGGGCGCTGAGGCGTGTCCGGACGACGCCTCCCGCCCGAGCCGGTCCAGGCCTGCAAGACCGTTTCTGCGGATCGTGTGGGCCGCGGACCGGGTGGTTCTTCGGAAGGGGTCCGTGCGCCCGTCGTGCACGCCATGGCCATACCCACTTCGCCGAAGGAGTGAAACCTGAACGCGTCAGCAGCAGTCGCAGCAGCAGTGGTGCCCGCCGCCGGACGCGGTGAGCGGCTCGGGCCCGGCGCCCCCAAGGCCCTGCGGGAACTGGGCGGTGTTCCGCTCCTGGTGCACGCCGTCCGGGCCCTGGCCCGCAGCCGGGCGGTCGGCCTGGTCGTGGTCGCCGCACCGGCCGACGGGGTGGCGGAGGTCGTCGCCCTGCTGGACAGCCACGGGCTGGACGGCAAGGACATCCGCGTGGTGGCCGGCGGCGCGACCCGCCAGGAGTCCGTCCGGCTCGGCCTGGCCGCGATCCCGGAGGACGTCGAGATCGTCCTCGTGCACGACGCGGCCCGCCCGCTCGTCCCGGTCGAGGTGGTGGACGCGGTCGCGGCCGCCGTCCGCGCCGGGGCCGTGGCGGTGGTGCCCGCGGTGCCGCTGGCCGACACCGTGAAGCGGGTCGAGCCGAACCCGGGCGGGCCCGAGCCCGTGCTCGACACGCCCGACCGCGCCACCCTGCGTGCCGTGCAGACCCCGCAGGGCTTCGACCGGGCCACTCTGGCCGAGGTGCACGCCAAGGCGCTGGCCGAGGAGGCCGCGGGCGGCACCGGCGTGCCGCCGGTGACCGACGACGCGGGCCTGGTGGAGCGCTTCGGCGGCCGGGTCGTCGTGGTGCCCGGTCACGAGGAGGCGTTCAAGGTCACCCGTCCGCTGGACCTCGTGCTCGCCGAGGCCGTACTCGCCCGCAGGAGGGCCGCCGATGCCTACTGAGCCGCTGTCCGCAGAGCCGGTGTCCGCTGGGCCCGTGTCCGCTGGGCCGGTGCCTGCCGACCGGACCGCTCCCGTCGTTCCCCGCGTGGGCGTCGGCACCGACGTGCACGCCTTCGAGGCCGGCCGCCCGCTGTGGGTGGCCGGACTGGAGTGGCCGGACGCCGAGTTCGGGCTCTCCGGGCACTCGGACGCCGACGTGGCCGCGCACGCCGCGTGCGACGCGCTGTTCTCGGCCGCCGGGATCGGCGACCTGGGCGCCCACTTCGGCACCGACCGCCCCGAGTGGGCCGGCGCGTCCGGGGTGAAGCTGCTCGGCGAGGCCGCCCGGCTGGTGCGCGAGGCCGGTTTCGAGATCGGCAACGTCTCGGTCCAGGTGATCGGTGTCCGGCCGAAGATCGGCAAGCGCCGGGCCGAGGCGCAGGCCGCGCTGTCGGAGGCGGCCGGCGCGCCGGTGTCCGTCTCCGGTACCACCACCGACGGTCTCGGCCTCACCGGCCGGGCCGAGGGCCTGGCCGCGATCGCCACCGCCCTGGTGTACGAGCGGGGTTGAGCGCGGCGGGTCCGGCGGGCCGGGAATAACCCGGGACTGACGAGTGTTCAACAGGCCGTGCGGGGGCCCGAGTCGATAGTGTGCGATGCGGGCCCGCGCAGGCCGCGCAGTGCCGCGTGCCGGGCCCGTACCAGCCGCCGACGAGAAGAGGTTCCCCCGTGGCTTCGCAACTCTCCGACCGTGCCAAGGCCCTGATCGACGCCAAGAGCTTCGCCGTGGTCTCGACGATCCAGCCGGACGGCAGCCCGCAGTCCTCCGTGGTCTGGGTCAAGCGCGACGGCGAGGACGTCCTGTTCTCCACCGTCGAGGGCCGCCGCAAGCACCTCAACCTCGTCAAGGACCCGCGCATCACGCTCGTGGTCAACCCGCCGGAGAGCCCGTACGAGTACTTCGAGGTGCGCGGTTCGGTCACGATGACCACCGAGGGCGGCCGCGAGCTGATCGACGAGCTCGCCGGCAAGTACCGCGGCGAGGAGGTCTACAAGTTCGACGGGCCGGACGACGTCCGGGTGGTCGTGCGGCTCAGCCCGCGCAAGGTGGTCGGCAACATCTGACCCTCCTCCGGGTCCGCCGGCCCGCCGTTCACCGGGAATGTGACCGGGAATGTGGCGGGGCACCCCCTCGTGCCCACTACGCTTGACGCTGTGAGCATTCGCCTGTACGACACCAGCACCCGCCAGGTACGCGACTTCGTCCCGCTTGTACCGGGCTGTGTCTCGATCTACCTGTGCGGCGCTACCGTCCAGTCGGCGCCACACATCGGGCACATCCGGTCCGGGCTCAACTTCGACATCATGCAGCGGTGGTTCGCCTACCGCGGCTACCAGGTGACGTTCGCCCGGAACGTCACCGACATCGACGACAAGGTGATCGCCAAGGAGCGCCAGCTCGGCACCCCGTGGTGGCAGATCGCCTACGAGAACGAGCGCGCCTTCAACGACGGCTACGCGGCCCTCGGCTGCCTGCCGCCGACCGTCGAGCCGCGGGCCACCGGGCACATCCCCGAGATGATCGAGATGATGCAGGGCCTGATCGCGAGGGGCCACGCCTACGCGGCCGACGGCAACGTCTACTTCGACGTGCGCTCGTACCCGGACTACCTCGCCCTGTCCAACCAGAAGCTGGCCGACCTGCGCCAGCCCGAGGGCGACGGCGAGACCGGCAAGCGGGACCCGCGCGACTTCGCGATGTGGAAGTCCGCCAAGCCGGGCGAGCCGAGCTGGGACACCCCGTGGGGCCGCGGCCGCCCGGGCTGGCACCTGGAGTGCTCGGCGATGGCCCACAAGTACCTGGGCCCCGCCTTCGACGTCCACGGCGGCGGGCTGGACCTGATCTTCCCGCACCACGAGAACGAGATCGCCCAGTCCAAGGCCTACGGCGACGACTTCGCCAACTTCTGGGTCCACAACGCCTGGGTCACCATGGCGGGCGAGAAGATGAGCAAGTCGCTCGGCAACTCGGTGCTGGTCTCCGAGATGGTCCAGCGCTGGCGGCCGATCGTGCTGCGCTACTACCTGGGCGCGCCGCACTACCGCTCGATGATCGAGTACAGCGAGGAGTCGCTGCGCGAGGCCGAGGCCGGGTTCGCCCGGATCGAGGGCTTCGTCCAGCGCACCGTCGAGCGCTTCGGGAAGGTCGACGCGGCGCCCGAGGTGCCGCCGGCCTTCGCCGAGGCGATGGACGACGACCTGGGCGTGCCGCAGGCCCTCGCCGTCGTGCACACCGCCGTCCGCCAGGGCAACAGCGCCCTGAACGCGGACGACAAGGAGAACGCGGTGGCGCGTCTGGCCGAGGTCCGTGCGATGCTCGGAGTGCTGGGCCTCGACCCGCTCGACCCGCAGTGGGCCGGGACGGAGCGCGGCGAGGACCTCCACGGCGTGGTGGACTCGCTGGTCCGCCTGGTCCTGGACCAGCGGCAGGCCGCGCGCGAGCGCAAGGACTACGCCACCGCGGATGCCATCCGCGACCAGCTCGGCCTGGCCGGGCTGGCGATCGAGGACACCCCGTCCGGCCCGCGCTGGACGATCAACAACCAGTAACCCCATCTGACGATCGGGGTGAGGGTGGGCCGTGCCGGACCGGTGCGGCCCTCCCGCATGACGTAGCGCATGCCGTCAGCCGCCGCCGGACAGAGCGGGGCGGCCGGGCATGCCGGACAGACAGGAAGTACAGCCATGGCCGGCAACAGCCAGCGCAGGAACCGCCGCAACCCCGGATCGAAGAAGGGCGCGTCTGTCGGGACCGGCGGGCACAGCCGGAAGGCGCTCCAGGGCAAGGGCCCGACCCCGCCCGGCGAGGAGCGCAAGGGCCACCCCAAGCAGCGCGCGGCCAACGCCGCGGTCAAGCGCGAGCGCGACGCCAAGGCCCGCGCCGGCATGCGCCGGGCCGGCGGTGCCGGACGCGGCGGTCGCGGCGGCGCGGGCAGCGCCGAGCTGGTCTTCGGCCGCAACTCGGTGGTCGAGGCCCTGCAGGGCGACGTGCCGGCCAACGCGCTGTACGTCCAGCAGTTCATCGACACCGACGACCGCGTCCGCGACGCCTTCCAGGCCGCCAACGACCGCGGCATCCCGCTGATGGAGGCCCCGCGCCCGCAGCTGGACCAGATGACCGGCGGGATGAACCACCAGGGCCTGGTGCTCCAGGTGCCGCCGTACGAGTACGCGCACCCCGACGACCTCCTGGTCGACGCCTCCGACGCCGGCCAGGACGCGCTGATCATCGCGCTGGACGGCGTCACCGACTCGCGCAACCTCGGCGCCGTCGTCCGCTCCGCCGCCGCCTTCGGCGCCCACGGCGTGGTCATCCCCGAGCGCCGCGCGGCCGGCATGACCGCCGGTGCCTGGAAGACCTCCTCCGGCGCCGCGGCCCGGCTGCCCGTCGCCCGCGCCACCAACCTGACCCGCACCCTGGAGGCCTACCAGAAGGCCGGCCTGATGGTCGTCGGCCTGGCCGCCGACGGCGAGGCCGAGCTGGGCGACCTGGACGTGCTGACCGGCCCGGTCGTGGTCGTCGCGGGCAGCGAGGGCAAGGGCCTGTCCCGGCTGGTCTCGGAGACCTGCGACATCCGGGTGCGGATCCCGATGTCGGGCCTGACGGAGTCGCTGAACGCCGGCGTCGCGGCGGGCATCGTGCTGTACGAGGCCGCGCGGCTGCGCGCCAAGCGCTGAGGGTTGAGGGTTGAGGGCTGAGGGTTGAGGGCTGAGGCGCTGAGGCGCTGAGGCACTGAGGCGCCAAGCGCTGAGCCGCCGGCCGCCGGTTGCGCAGAGCACAGGACGTGACCGGCGCGCAGGAGATCTTCCGAATTCTCCGTGAACCGGGTGAGAAGCGATCGGGCCCGACCGGGTCCGATCGCTTTTCTCATGATCACTTCAAGTGGACGCCGGATATCCACCCGGGAGAGTGTCCTAAGCGGCCGTCACCCGGTTAGACGGGCGTGGACACCAGAACACAACGGCGGCCCCTGTTCGGCGGCGGCAGTACCGGGATAGACGCGGACCCGGGCCTCAACACCGTCAAGGTGGAGTCGGACCCGGCCCGCCTCAGCAGCACCCAGGCCAGCTTCCGGCTCCGGCTCGGCGCCCCCGTGGAGCCACTGATCGACGCCCCCGCCGGAGCGCTCTCCACCGGCGCCGCGTTCGGGGACCCCTACGCGAGCCAGGGCCTGATCCGTCGTCCGCTGGTCACCCCGCAGGTGGTCGTGCCCGCCTCCGCCGTTCCGGCGATGGCGGGGGCCGCCGGGGGCGGGGCGCCGCGCCGCAAGGGGCGGGTCACCGCCGTCACGTGGACCGGCCAGGCGCCCCCCGGTGACCTCGCGGCCACCCAGCTCCTGGAAGCCGTGCGGCTCAGCGGCTCCCCGGGCGGCGTCGGCCTGGCCGAGGACGACACCCAGGTGATCCCGGGCCTCGCGGGCGCCCGGACCGTCCCGCGCCAGCCGCGCGAGGGCGCCGGCACCGCGACCGACGCGGGCGTCGGCCCGATCGGCGCGCCGCAGGGCTGGACCCCGAGCGGCGAGCTGCCCGAGGTCTCCGCCGCCGACGCCGAGGGCAAGCAGCCCTGGTACCCCGGCCGGCGGGTCGACCTCGGCCTGGTGCTCCTGCCGCTGCGCGCGGTCCTCGGCTCGCTGTCGGTCTACGCCGGGTTCAGCAAGCTCTGCGACCCGGTGTATTTCGACGGCGGCGAACGCGGCTCGATGATGCGCTGGCTGGCCTCGCTGCACCCGTGGAAGGTCGCCGAGCCGCTGCTCGCCTTCGCCATGGCGCACCCTGTCGGCTCCGGCCTGGTGGTGTCGTTCACCGAGATCGTGGTCGGCGTGCTGACCATCCTCGGCCTGTGGCAGCGGCTCGCGGCCGGCGCGGCGATGCTGCTCTCCGCGGCGCTGCTGTTCACGGTCAGCTGGCGGGCCGTCCCGGTGTACGACACCCCTGACCTGATCTTCCTGGCCGCGTGGAGCCCGCTGCTGATCGCCGGGGCGCCGTTCGCCTCGCTGGACGGACGGCTCAACCTGGAGGCCTGGCGGCGGTACGGCTCGGGCGCGCCCGGGGCGCTGCGCCGCCGGGTGCTGCGGCGGGGCACCGTGGTCACCACGCTCGTCGTCGGCCTGACCCTGCTGCTCGGCTCGATGCTCGGCGCGGCGGTGCGCACCAGCGCCCGGCCGCACCAGGCCCCGGGCCGCCCGACCGGCGACTACGGCACGCCGGTCTGGCCGAGCGGCTCCCCGTCCGGCGCCGCGGGCGGCCAGGGCACGTCCACGCAGCCCGCACCGGCCGGCTCCCGCCCGGCCACCCCGGCGGCCAGCCCGACCGCCGCGGCGTCCTCGCCCGCGGCCTCGCACCCGGCCACCCCGACGCCGAGCGCCAAGCACTCCACCAAGGCCGAGGGCGGCCAGAGTTCGGCCCCGGCGTCGGCCCCCACGGCCGCCGCGCAGCCGGCCGGCGGGACGCCCGCCCAGCGCTCCACGCCGGCCCCGGCCGGTTCGGGCACGGGCTCCAAGCCGAGCCCCAGCGGCTCGGGTTCGGGCTCCGGCCTGCTGGGCGGGGTGCTCGGCAGCGGCCCGCTGGCCGACCTGTCGGGCGGCGGCCACTCCAGCCGTCCGGGGACGCCGACGGCGACCTGACCGGGTGGTCCGTCCGGGAGAGGCGGTCGGCCGGGTGCTCCGTGGGGGAGCAC
>NZ_JBHWGD010000105.1:16210-22882 GCF_042733235.1 Kitasatospora sp. NPDC059722 | reverse complement strand
GGCGGCCGCGGGCGCGATCGTGCCGGAGGAGGCGGCGGCCTGCGCGGCGGCGCCTGCCTGGGCGGCCGCGAAGCCGGCCCACTGGCTGGCCTCGCCCGCGGTGCGGGCCTGGACGGCGGCGTCGCGGGCGGTGACTGCGGCGTTGCGGGCCGCGTCGGCCTGCCCGGCGTCACCGGCGGCGCCGGCCGCGGCGGAGAGCGCCCTGGAGGCGGCGTTGCCCGCCTTCGTCGCGGCGGACGCGGCGTCGGCGGCGGCGTTGGCGGCCTGGCGGGACGCCTCGTTGGCGGCCCTCGCGGCCGCGGAGGCGGTCTTGGCCGCGGCGGCGGCGCGGGTGGCGGCGTCGGCGGCGCGGTTGGCCGCGTTCGACGCCTGCCCGGCCGAACCCTGGGCGGCCTTGGTCTCGTTGGCGGCGCGCTCGGAGGCCTCCTTGGCCAGACGGGTGGCGTCCAGTGCCTTGCCCGCCGCGTCCTTGGCGGCCATCGCCTGCTGCCCGGCCTGGGCGGTGGCGTTCTTCGTCAGGTCGGCCAGCTGGGCGACCGTCAGGGTCTCCTGGTCGTGGGCGGCGGCGGTCTGGTAGCCGTACTGCAGGAACAGCTGGACGTCGTCCATCGAGCCGTCCAGCGCTGCGCCGGCGGCCTTCTTCACCTCCGGCCCGCCGGAGGCCATCAGCTGGGAGAGGTGGACGCGGTCGTCGTCGTCCTTGGCCTTGAACTGGCCTTCGTTGAGGAACTGGTTGACGTCCGTCATGGTGCCGTCGAGCGCCTTGGCGGCCGCGGCCTTCACACCGGGGCCGCCGGCGGCCATGATCTGCGACAGCCGGACCCGCTGGTCGTCCTCGTAGGCCTTCTGGGCGCCGGTGGCGAGGAACTTCTTCAGGTCGTCGGCCGAGCCCTTGAGCGCGGCCTGTCCGGCATCGCGCACGCCGGGGCCGGAGTTCGCGACCAGGTTCTCGATCTTGGTGCGCAGGTCCTGGTCGGTCGCTGCGGCCTGGCCGCTCGCCAGGAACGCCGTCAGGTCGTCGCCGCTGCCGGTCAGCGCGGTCTCGGCGGCGTGCCGCACGGCCGGTCCGCCGGCCTGCCAGGCGGCGACCGCCTTGACCCGGTCGGGGTTCGCCGCGGTCGCCGTCGGCGGCGCGTCGGCCGCGAGGGCCGGGGTCGAGAGCAGCCCGGTCAGCAGGCTGCCGGCCACGAACCCGGCTGCCAGCCGTGATCGGGCCCGTGATGTCAGTGACATCCGCATGGAAGTTCGCAATCCATCCTGGTCTGGGCACCGGAGTGCCGTGAAGAACCGCCGACGGGGGCGCCGGCGGTGCGGGGAAAGTTCTTCGGGGTGCGCGCGGGGCGGCGGGAAGCGCCGTGGCACGTGCGCGGGGTGGCCCTGCGTCCGTCCGGCGGGCCAGGGGGCCGACGGGGCGGCCGCACCCGGGGAGCCGGGGTGCGTGCCGCCCTGCGGCACGGCGTCGGAAGCGACGTCCGTGGGCTCCTGCTGCCGGCAGCCGGTGAGCAGGGTGGTGGAATCGCGCGCGTCGAAGCGTGCGGGGAGTCTTCCGGTGGGCCGCTGACGAGCGGTCGGGTCCCGTGCTGGAAGGAGCAACCTGGAAAGAGCAACCTGGAAAGAGCAGCCAGGCCTACCCGGCCAAGGGCGGGAGAAAGGGATGCGCGGGTGGGCGGATCCGTGGATCCGGCGGCCCCGGCAGCCGGGAATTCCGGTTCGGCCGAACGGAGTTCCCGGGTGGATCGCATCGGGGGGGCGGGCCCCCCCGGGCGCCCCCCCCCCGGCCCCGTCGGCATCCGCCAAGGAGCACCCGATGATCGATGTCGCCACGCTGGTCGAACAGGCCCGGCACGGCCGACCGCGCGCCGTCGCCCGGCTCATCACGCTGGTCGAGAACGCCGCCCCGGAGCTGCGCGAGGTCATGGCCGCGCTGGCCCCGCACACCGGACGCGCCTACACCGTGGGCCTCACCGGCTCCCCCGGCGTGGGCAAGTCCACCTCCACCTCGGCGCTGGTCTCCGCCTACCGGCGGCTCGGCAAGCGGGTCGGGGTGCTGGCCGTCGACCCGTCCTCGCCGTTCTCCGGCGGCGCGCTGCTCGGCGACCGGGTCCGGATGCAGGAGCACGCCACCGACCCGGAGGTCTTCATCCGCTCGATGGCCACCCGCGGCCACCTCGGCGGCCTGTCCTGGGCCGCCCCGCAGGCCCTGCGGGTGCTGGACGCGGCCGGCTGCGACGTGATCCTGGTGGAGACCGTCGGCGTCGGCCAGTCCGAGGTGGAGGTCGCCGCGCAGGCCGCGCAGGTGCTCGGCGACGGGTGCCAGGGCGTCGTACATCGCGTCCAGCTGCTCCGGGGTGAAACGGTCGATGAAGTGGCTGCGGACGCTGCGCACGTGGTCCGGGGCGACGCGCTGCATCGTCTCCCAGCCCTCCTCGGTGAGGTGTGCGAAGAGGCCGCGGCGGTCGCCCGGACACTCCTGGCGGAGCACCAGGCCGGCCGTCTCCATGCGGGTGATCTGGTGCGAGAGCCGGCTCTTGGACTGCAGGGTGGCCGTCGCGAGGTCGGTCATCCGCATCCGGCGATCGGGCGCCTCGGAGAGGACGACCAGGATCTCGTAGTCGTTGATCGCCAGGTTGTGCGGCTGGAGCTCGCGGCCGAGCTGGTAGTCCAGCAGCTTGGCGACCTCCAGATGGGCGCGCCACATCCGCTGCTCCCGGGCGGTCAGCCAGGGCGTCTCGTCCTCGGGCTGCGACGCGGGGGCGTCCGCGGTGTCGGCGGGGTGCGTGTCCATGGCGCCCAGCATACCCCGATTTAGTTAAATCTTGTACGAGTTTACGGGGCGAAACGTCGTCCGGCTCAGGGTACCGACCCTTCGGCGCCCACGAGACCGACCGGCCGTCCGGCCACCACGCGCTCGGTGGACTGCAGCAGCACCTGGCCGGCGCCGACGAACTCGAACTGGTGCTCCTCGCCGGACACCCCGCCGATGCCGGTCAGCCGCCGCAGGCCGCCGACCACGCCGTGCAGGTAGTCGTGGTCGTAGTGGTGGCAGGGAGCGGGGCAGTCCGCCCAGCCGACCAGCGCCTGTGGGTCCACCCGGATCGGCGGGTCGACGAAGTGCACCGGGCCGTTGGACGCGGCGACGAACCGGCCGGTGCCGAGCAGGGTCAGGAAGCCCGGGACGATCGACTGCTTGAGCCGCAGCGCGGGGTCGAAGGCGAGCAGGTTGCCCGAGCGGACGGTCAGGTTGCCGTCGTCCAGGTCGTAGGAGTTGAGGTCGTAGGCGCGGTCCGCCAGCAGCAGCTTGCCGCGGCCCCGGGCGACGACCCAATCGGCCGCGTGCAGCGGCGAGTTGAAGTGCAGGCTGAGCATCCGGTCGAGCGCGCCGGCGCCGACGCCCTGGAAGGAGATGTCGCCGTAGTAGGCGATCATCTTGCCCTTCTGCAGGAAGTACGAGCCGTTGAGGTCGACCGAGAACGCGTACGGGTTGACGTTGTCGTCGACCGGCAGGGTGTACGCGTCGTGGACCACCGGGCCGGCGCCGTCCCGCGGCTCCGGGAGGGGCACCGAGAGGTCGTACTGGGTGGGCATCGGGATCGCGAGGCCCGGCTGCGTCGGCTGGTCGTAGGGCGACTGCCCGTACTCGGGCTGGCCGTACTCGGGCCGGCCGTACGCCGGCTGCCCGAACGAGGGCGGGCCGTACGGCGGCTGGGGCGGGTGGGTCATCAGAGCTTCTCCTCGCTCGCCTGGACGTACACCGCGCCGTGCCCGTCCAGCTCCAGCTGGAACGCCTCGCCGGAGCCGCGGCCGATGAACTCGCGCCACCCCAGCGCGGTGGACAGCCGGTTGCGCACCTCGCCGCGGTGGGCGACGTAGGCCTGCGGGTCGACGTGCACCGGCTGCCCGGGGACGATCGGCAGCTCGAAGACGCCGCCGTGCGCCATCACCGCGACCGCGCCGTGCCCGTCCAGCCGGGTGGTGAACAGCCCCTGGCCGGTGGCCTGGCCGCGGACGACGCCCATCACCCCGCCCTGCGCGCCGAGGAACGCGGTGGACTGGCGCAGCGAGCCCTCGAAGGCCAGCAGCCGGTCCGCCTCGACGAACAGGGTGTCCCCGGTCAGGTCGATCACGTGCACGTGGTGGCCGCCGTGGCCGAACATGACGGTGCCCTGGCCCTCGACGGTCATCAGCGGGGTGTCCTCGTTCGCCACGCGGCGGCCGATCATCGACAGCACGCCGCCCTGCCCGCCGGTGATGTCCGGCGTGAAGCGGACGTCCCCGGTGTACGCGATCATCGCGCCGCGCTGGCTGAACAGCCGCTGTCCGGGCAGCACCCGGGCCTCGACCAGCTTGCCGTTGAGCTGCCGGAAGGCCATCAGACATCACCTCCGAGGGTGTGCTTCTCGGAGGGCTGGACGTACACCAGGCCCTCGCCGGTGAACTCCACCTGGACGGCCTCGCCGCCGCCCTCGCCGATCGCCGTCGTCCACCCCGCGCCGGACTTGAGGCTGCGGTGCAGGCTGCCGGTGTGCGCGACGTACGCGCCCGGGTCCACCCGCAGCGGCATGTCCTTGCCGACCCGCAGGACGACGGCGGGGCCGTTCGAGGTGACGGCGGCCCAGCCGTGGCCCTCCACCTTGGTGGTGAACAGGCCGTTGCCGGAGGAGACGCCGTTCAGCCCGGTGAAGGTGGTGCCGGTGCGCAGGGCGGCCTCGGTGCAGAGCAGGTTGTCCGCCTCGACGTACAGCACCTCGCCGGTCAGCCGGACCAGGTTGATCTCGGTGGCCCGGTCGGCGAAGTAGCAGGTGCCCTGCCCCTTGACCTCCATCACTTCCATCTGTTCGCCGGTCAGCCGTCTGGCGACCATGCCGCGCAGGCCGTCACCGCCGCCGGTGAGCTTCTTGAAGGCCATCTGCCCGGTGTAGGCGACCATCGAACCGTTCCTGGCCTTCACGGCGTCGCCCGCCAGCTCGACGGCGAGCACCCGGGACCCCTGGAGTCTGAACTGTGCCACGGCCGCAATGTAACCGGAGCGGCCGTGGCAGTGGGAGGGGGCCCGGGGCGTGTCCGGCTTACGTGCGGGCGTGCGCGCCCCGGGACGGCGGCACCGTGCCGGCCGACTCCTCGACCTCCAGCAGCGAGGCCGAGTGGCGCTCCGCCTCGAAGGCGACCACGCCGCCGCGCAGGCCGAACAGCCGCTTGGAGAGCATGATCCAGACCACCGCGGCGATGTTGAGCAGCAGCGTGCAGATCTTCAGCACGCTCGTCTTCTCGTGCAGCTCGTAGCCCTCCAGCGGGAGGAAGGCGGCGGTCGCGATGACGGTCAGGTACTCGGCCCAGCGCTTGCCCAGCCACAGGCCGAAGGCCTCGACGATCTCGATCAGCGCGTAGGCGACCAGCGCACCGGCGACGATCACCAGGGTGCTCTTCTTGTAGTCGAAGGTCTTGCGGATCGTGTCGACGATCGGGGAGTGCTCGATGTCCCAGTTGAAGTGGTCGGTGACCGGCTTGAAGACCGTCAGGTCCTGGTCGAAGACCCGGTGCACGGCGTCCTGGCTGTTGGAGAACTTCCAGACGCCGAACGCGACGATGAGGATCAGCACGCCGCGCAGGATCCGTTCGACGGCCAGGAAGCGCAGGATGAAGATGTCGCGCAGGGCCTTGCCGCGCGGCACCAGGGGGGCGTTCCCGGCGGGGCCGGAGCCGTGCGGGGCGCCGAGGGCGAAGTCCCCGCAGCGCAGGCAGCGCCAGGCGTCGCCGAGCGCGGTCGCGGCGTGCAGCCGGGCGGCGAGCTCGGGCTCGGCCGGCGCGTAGGTCACGTGCCCGCGCTTGGCGCAGGTCCTTCGGTCCCAGTCCCGCTTGAACATCGGTGGCTACCCCCGTCGTGCGTTGCGTACGGCGCCCGGTTCGCCGGGCGCGCGGGCAGCAGGATAGGGGCAGCGGGCGGCGCGGCGCCCGGCGCGGCGCGGTTCTGGGGCCCGGTTGTGACATCGGGCACCCCTGGCGTGCTGCCGGGCACCCCGGCGGCCGGTTCGGACGTGTGCTCGGTGATAATGGCCGGAGGCTTGTGAGCGGGTTCACAAGCGATCTCCGACCCCCGCATCGAGGTATCCATCGTGAACAGCAGCGCCGTCCACCGCCTGCGCCTGGTCTCCGGCCCCGAAGGGGTCTCGTTCATCCTGCTGCTGATCTGCTCGGTGCTGAAGCGGACCACCAGCTTCGACGCCGTCCCGGTGATGGGGATGGTCCACGGGATCCTGTTCATCCTGTACGTGGTCTTCTGGATCCAGGCGTGGCAGGCGCAGAAGTGGGACGCCAAGCGCGGCGTCCTGCTGTTCGTCCTCGCGGTGCTGCCGACCGGCGGCTTCTTCGCCGAGCGGATGCTCGGCAAGGAGGAGCGCGGGGAGCTGCAGCCGGCCGCCGCCTGACGCCCTCCGTCCCACGCGCAGCCGGTCGACAGGCTGTCGCGGCCTCCTCTCCCAAGGGCCGCGACAGCCTGTCGCCGTTTCCGGGGGTGGCTCCGACAGAAGCATGACAAGTCGCGGCCGGGAAGAACAGAGCGCCTCGGGGGATTGGCCAAGAAGAGGCCCGGGGGGGGGGGGGGGGGGGGGGGGGGGCGGGGGGCGGAGGGGGGGGGGCCGGGCGGGAGTGTGCCGTTGGGCCCCCGCGCCGGCCGCC
>NZ_JBHWGD010000105.1:0-16200 GCF_042733235.1 Kitasatospora sp. NPDC059722 | reverse complement strand
CGACCAATAATCCACCCGCGGCGGGGGCCACCACACCGCCCGCGGGGGGGTTGGCAAACCCGGGGCCCCGGGGTCGTTCGGGCGCGCCCACGGGCCCTGTGCCGTTCGTCGGGGCGCCGTGCGTCAGTTGACGTTGACGCCGCTCCACGCGGCCGCGACGGCCTTGTACTCGGCGCTGGTGGCGCCGTACAGGTCCGCCGCCGCCTTGAGGGTGCCGGTGCGGGCGCTCGCGTAGTTGGTGGTGGACGTGAAGTAGACGGTCAGCGCGCGGTACCAGATCTGCGCCGCCTTGTCCCGGCCGATGCCGGTGACCGTCGAGCCGTTGGACGTCGGGCTGTTGTAGCTGAAGCCGTTGATGCTCTTCGCGCCGCTGCCCTCGGACAGCAGGTAGAAGAAGTGGTTCGCGACGCCGGACGAGTAGTGGACGTCCAGGTTGCCGACGCCCGACGACCAGGAGTCGGCCGAGGAGCCGTCCTTGCTGGGCTGGTCCATGTAGCGCAACGGGGTGCCGTCGCCGTTGAGGTTGATCAGCTCGCCGATCCAGTAGTTCGGCGGGTTGGAGGGCAGGTTGGCGTAGAACTCGACCATCGTGCCGAGGATGTCGGAGGTGGCCTCGTTGAGGCCGCCGGACTCACCGGAGTAGTTGAGGCCCGCGGTGGCGGAGGTGACGCCGTGGGTCATCTCGTGGCCGGCCACGTCGATCTCGGTGAGTGGGTGGGTGTTGCTCGCGCCGTCGCCGTAGGACATGCAGAAGCAGGTGTCGCTCCAGAAGGCGTTGACGTAGTTGCTGCCGTAGTGGACCCGGCTGGTCGCGCCGACGCCGTTGTTCTTGATGCCGCTGCGGCCGAAGGTGTTCTTGTAGAAGTCCCAGGTGGCCGCCGCGCCGTACTGGGCGTCCACGGCGGCGGACTCGCCGTTGCCGGCGCTGCCGTTGCCCCAGGTGTTGGTCGACTTGGTGTAGAGGGTGCCCGAACCCGAGGTCCGGTTCTTCATGTTGACGGTGGACTGCCCGCCGCGGCCGGCGTCCTTCAGCGAGTAGCCGCCGGTGGTCTGGGTCGTGGTGAGCGGGACCTTGCCGACGAAGACGCCGGTGCCGGTGCCGGCGGCGGTCTGTACCTGCTCGTGGGTGGACAGCACCTCGCCGCTCGCCGCGTCGGTGACCAGCAGCTGGCTGCTCGGGGTGCCGTCGGCGCGCTCGCCCTCGACGGTGGTCCGGTACGCCAGGCGCGGGTTGCCGTCGGAGGCCCAGATCACCAGCTCGGGCTTGCCGGTCTGGTGGACGGCCGTCAGCGGGGACTCGTCCTTGTCGGCGGTGACGCCGACGGTGGACTGCACGGCGCCGGTCGCCTGCGCGGCGGCCTGGTCGGCGGGGATCTCCGGGGTCAGGCTGGGCACCGCGATCGGGGCGGCTATCGCCTTGTCGACCGACTCGACGGCGCCGCCGGCGCTCTGGTGGACCACCAGGTCGCCGCCGAGCACGGGCAGTCCGGCGAAGGTGCGCTCGAAGCGCAGGTGGCGGGTGCCGTCGGCGTCCACCACCGCGTCCTTGGCGACGAGTTGCTCCTGGCCGCCGAGCGCCAGGGCCTTGCCGAGCGGCCCGGCCTGGCCGCCAGCCAGCGCGAGCGCGGCGGCGTACTGCTGCGCGGCCTGCGCCTGGAGCGCGGGCGCGGGGGTCGCCACGGCGGCGGTGCCCACCTGGACGACGCCGGTCAGGAGGGCGGTGGCGGAGAGTACGGCGACGGCTGCGAGCTTTCGCTTCACGTGCGAGTCCTTCCGGGAAACCGCGGGTGCGCGGTCACGCCGCGTCCCGGGGGCCGGGGTCGGCACCTTGGGGGCGGAACGGGCGCTGACGTGCTGGGCAACCCCGTGCGGCGGACGGCGGCGCACCGATGGGTGGGGGTGGTGGCCGCTGAACGGGGTTGGCCGAAAGCATGACAATCGAGCAAACGAAATGACAGGTCTGGTTCATGAATTGGCCAAGTCCCGCCAGGGCGAAGCATTGTGAACGGGCCGACAAAACCGGCGAATCACCCCGTCTTTCAGCGGGTTACCGCCCGAACCGAGGCCTGATAGCGGGGTGGACCGCTGATTCAGCGTCAGCGGCCGTGTCGTGACCGTGCGTTGGCGGGCCGACACACCGCCGCAATGTCCAGGTATGGACCTGCCCGCCCGATTGGCGGGATCCCGCCACGCACCGTCGCTTGTCCAGCATCAGGACGGCTGGTAGCACACGTCCGTTCCGCCGGTACGGTAAGGAGGTGGCCAAGCCCCTCGCACTCGACTTCGACCCGATCGCCCGCGCCGACGAGCTCTGGACCCGCCGCTGGGGCGGTGCCCCCTCGATGGCGGCGATCACCTCGATCATGCGCGCCCACCAGATCCTGCTCTCCCGGGTCGACGCGGTGCTCAAGCCGTACGGGCTGACCTTCGCCCGCTACGAGGCGCTGGTGCTGCTCACCTTCAGCCGGACCGGCGAGCTGTCCCTCTCCAAGATCGGCGAGCGGCTCATGGTCCACCCGACCAGCGTCACCAACACCGTCGACCGGCTGGAGCGGGCCGGCCTGGTCGCC
The DNA here is from genome assembly GCF_042733235.1 of Kitasatospora sp. NPDC059722. NCBI lineage: Bacteria > Bacillati > Actinomycetota > Actinomycetes > Kitasatosporales > Streptomycetaceae > Kitasatospora > Kitasatospora sp. NPDC059722. The sequence goes on along the minus strand of NZ_JBHWGD010000105.1, from coordinate 13,630 downwards.
CGCCGCCCCAACCCGCTGGACGGCCGCGGGGTGCTCGCCTCGATCACCGCGCGCGGCCGCGAGGTGGTCGAGGAGGCCACGCGGGAGCTCATGGCGATGGAGTTCGGGCTGGAGGAGTACGACGCGGGACAGTGCCGGCAGGTGTTCGACCTGCTCCGGCCGCTGCGGGTCGCCGCCGGGGACTTCGCCGACGAGGGTGACGAAGCCGACGAGGGGCCTGCGCCGGCGCGGCCGTGAGGACGGCTACCCTCGTTCGGAGCGGTGCGCAGATCCGGACGTACCGGCCGATCCAGCCGAACGAGGCGATGTAGAAGATGAAGGCGACCCCCCTGCTGGGCTGGTACCGGGCCCTGGCCGTCGCGACCGGTGTGGCGCTGCTGGTGTTCTGCGGCTTCATGGTCGCGAAGTACGGGTTCCAGACCGGCGAGGACGTGACGACGTACGTCGCGATGCTGCACGGCTACCTGTACATCGGCTACTTCGTGGTGACCTTCCTGCTGGGCCAGAAGCTGAAGTGGCCGCTCGGCCGGCTGGTGCTGACCCTGGCGGCCGGCTGCATCCCGTTCCTCTCCTTCGTCTTCGAACGCCGGGTGGCCCGCGAGGCCGCCGCGAGCCTCCCGGCCGGGTCGGACGCCCGCCAGCCGGCCGGCGTCTGAGCGCGGACGCGGCGCGCAGCGACGACGGAACCTTCGAGGGCCCTCCTCCCCGGTGCGGGGAGGAGGGCCCTCCGTCGTTCCCGGGGAGGCCCCCTGTTCCCGGGGAGACCTCCCGTTCCCGGGGGATCTCCGCGATGTCCACCCGCTTGCCCCGGTTCGTCCATCGACAAGTAGTAGGACGTCCGAGTAAATTAGTAGGACGTCCTAATAGCTGTGCCGCCCCGGTGCCGTGGCGGCCGTACGGAGCGGAGTTCGGCCCATGGACGCCGAGGAGATCGAGCGCGGACGCCTGCGCTGGCAGCAGCGGTACGACGCGGCCCGCAAGCGCGACGCGGACTTCACCACCCTCTCCGGCGACGAGGTCGCGCCGGCCTACGGCCCGCCGGCCGGGCAGCCGTACGAGGGCTTCGAGCGGATCGGCTGGCCGGGGGAGTACCCGTTCACCCGCGGGCTGCACGCCACCGGCTACCGCGGGCGCACCTGGACCATCCGCCAGTTCGCCGGCTTCGGCAACGCGCAGCAGACCAACGAGCGCTACCGGATGATCCTGGAGGCGGGCGGCGGCGGCCTCTCGGTCGCCTTCGACATGCCGACCCTCATGGGCTACGACTCCGACGACGCCAAGTCGCTCGGCGAGGTCGGCCACTGCGGCGTGGCCATCGACTCGGCCGCCGACATGGAGGTGCTGTTCGCCGGCATCCCGCTCGGCGAGGTCACCACCTCGATGACCATCAGCGGCCCGGCCGTCCCGATCTTCTGCATGTACCTCGTCGCCGCCGAGCGCCAGGGCGTCGACCCGGCGGTGCTCAACGGCACCCTGCAGACGGACATCTTCAAGGAGTACATCGCCCAGAAGGAGTGGCTCTTCGCCCCCGAGCCGCACCTGCGCCTGATCGGCGACCTGATGGCGTACTGCGCGAAGGGCATCCCCGCGTACAAGCCGCTGTCCGTCTCCGGCTACCACATCCGCGAGGCCGGGGCGACGGCCGCGCAGGAGCTGGCGTACACCCTCGCCGACGGCTTCGCGTACGTCGAGCTGGGCCTGTCCCGCGGCCTGGACGTCGACGTGTTCGCGCCGGGCCTGTCGTTCTTCTTCGACGCGCACCTCGACTTCTTCGAGGAGATCGCCAAGTTCCGTGCCGCGCGCCGGATCTGGGCCCGCTGGATGCGCGACCGCTTCGGCGCGAAGACCGACAAGGCGCAGTGGCTGCGCTTCCACACCCAGACCGCCGGCGTCTCGCTCACCGCGCAGCAGCCGTACAACAACGTGGTCCGCACCGCCGTCGAGGCGCTGTCCGCGGTGCTCGGCGGCACCAACTCGCTGCACACCAACGCCCTGGACGAGACCCTGGCGCTGCCCTCCGAGCAGGCCGCCGAGATCGCCCTGCGCACGCAGCAGGTGCTGATGGAGGAGACCGGCGTCGCCAACGTGGCCGACCCGCTGGGCGGTTCGTGGTACGTCGAGGCGCTGACCGACCGGATCGAGCAGCAGGCCGAGGCGATCTTCCAGCGGATCCTCGACAAGGGCCGCGAGGACCACGAGATCGGCCCGATCACGGCCGGCATCCTGCGCGGGATCGAGGAGGGCTGGTTCACCGGCGAGATCGCCGAGGCCGCCTTCCAGTACCAGCAGGGCGTGGAGAAGGGCGACAAGCGCGTGGTCGGCGTCAACTGCCACCCGCGCAGCGTCACCCCGGAGCTGGAGATCCTGCGGGTCAGCCACGAGGTCGAGCGCGAGCAGGTGCGCGTCCTCGCCGAGCGCAAGGCGGCCCGGGACGAGGCGGCGGTGCGGGCCGGGCTGGACGCCATGCTCGCGGCGGCGCGCTCCGGCGAGTCGATGATCCCGCCGATGCTGGACGCGGTCCGCGCCGAGGCGACGCTGGGCGAGATCTGCAACGTGCTGCGCCAGGAGTGGGGCACCTACCAGGAGACGGCGGCCTTCTGACAGGTCCTCCGGCCGGTTCTCTTCCCGGAGCCGTCCCGCACGCCATGGGCGCGGGACGGCTCCGGCATGCCCCGCGTCAGTCGGTGGCGAGGCTCGGGAAGGGGCCCAGCAGGAGGCTGGTGAAGCGGCGGGTCCACTCCGGGGTGATCGGCTCCCCGCTGACCAGGACGCGGTGCTCGACCGTCCCCGCGATGGTGTCGAAGATGATGTCGATCTCCTCGCCGGCCGCCGACGGGTCGGTGTCCGGGGCGAGTTCGCCGCGCGCCTGGGCGGCCGCCCGGCCCTGGCGGACCAGCCGCTTCTGCGGGTCGACGATGGCCTCCCGGATCCGCCGGCGCAGCTGCCGGTCGCGGGTGCCCTCGGCGAACAGGGCGAGCAGCGCGGCCTGGGTCTCGGGCCGGGCCAGCAGGTCCGCGAACTGGGCCACCACGGCCTCGATGTCGGCCCGCAGGCTGCCGAGGTCGGGCATCACGAGCTCGTCGAAGAGACTGGCGACGGCGTCCACGACGAGCTCGTTCTTCGACGGCCAGCGGCGGTAGAGGGTGGTCTTGGCGACCTTGGCACGGGTGGCGACGTGGCCCATGGTGAGCCCGCCCCAGCCGAGTTCGGCGAGCGTCTCGCGGGTGGCGTCGAGGATCGCGAGGTCGGCGGCGGCGCTGCGCGGGCGCCCCTTGGCCCGGACCGTGACGGCCTCCGCCGGGGTGCCCGGGGCCGCCGGCAGCGCCGTGGCGGACGGGTTCGCGGCGGTCGGCTGGCTCACGGGGGGCTGGGCGGCCGGCACCGGGCCTCCTTGCACTCTACTGGTTAGTAACTTGGGTGGGGCTGGTAACGGTAGCGACTGTCCAGCACTTCGGACAGCCGGGCGGTCCGCGAAAGTGGGGCAGGTCACGTCACGGAACGGCCGGTGGGGCTTGCGGGCGGGCCACTCGCTCCAGTTACGCTACGACTCGTAGCGAAAGCAGTGACAACCGGGCGCCGGATCCCGTGGGACGGGAACGGCGCGGGTGCGGGTGGGGATCCGCACCGGAGGCAGCAGGCTACTGGGGGGAGCGCACGGCGCTCCGGGGAGAGGCACCGCGCAGCCCGCGCGGGACGACTTTCCCGAGGTTGGTGCTCGCGGGCGGCGCGGACGGGGGAGGATGGTGCCATGCAGCCACGGAATTCGCGTCAGAACAGCTCCGCCCTGCGTGGTGCGGTCGACCTCGCCGCCGTGAAGGCGGCCGGTGAGGCAGCCCAGAAGGCCGAGCAGGCGCGGGCCGAGCGGGCCCGCCAGGCCGCCGCCGCCGAGGCGGCCGGCATCGCCCCCGCCGAGCCCGCTTACGAGCTCGTCATCGACGTCACCGAGGACACCTTCGAGACCGAGGTCGTCCAGCGCTCCGCCGAGGTGCCGGTCGTCATCGACTTCTGGGCCGAGTGGTGCGGCCCCTGCAAGCAGCTCAGCCCGATCCTGGAGGGCCTGGCCGAGGAGTACGCCGGCCGGTTCGTCCTCGTCAAGATCGACGTCGACTCCAACCAGATGCTGGCCCAGCAGTTCGGCATCCAGGGCATCCCGGCCGTGATGGCCGTCGTGGCCGGCCAGCTCGTGCCGCTGTTCCAGGGCGCGGAGAGCGCGGCCAACGTCCGCAAGGTCCTCGACCAGCTGATCCTCGTCGCCGAGCAGCGCTTCGGCATCGTTGGCGGCCAGGCCGCCCCCGGCACCTCGGACGGCGAGGCCGGTCCGGCCGGCGCCCCGCAGCGCTTCGAGGACCCGGCGCTCGCCGCCGCGCACGACGCGCTCGACCGCGGCGACCTCGCCGGCGCGATCCAGGCCTACCGGAACGTGCTGGCCGACCAGCCCGGCAACACCGAGGCCAAGCTGGGCCTGGCCCAGGCCGAACTCCTGCACCGCGTCGAGGGCCTGGACCTCCAGGCCGTCCGGGCGGCCGCCGCGGCCGACCCGAAGAACGTCGAGGTGCAGCTCCGGGCGGCCGACCTGGACCTGGTCGGCGGCCACGTCGAGGACGCCTTCGGGCGCCTGATCGACACCGTCGGCAAGACCTTCGGCGCGGACCGGGACACCGTCCGGCTGCGCCTGCTCGAACTCTTCGAGGTCATCGGCGCGGAGGACCCGCGCGTCGTGGTGGCCCGCGCCGGGCTGGCGCGCGTGCTCTTCTGAGCCCGCGTGCCGGGTGGTGCGTCTGGCACGGCGGGTGACCTGCGGTGTCGCTGGTGATTTGGCGACAATCCGGTCAACCCGGCCGACGTTTACCAAATCTTGATTTCACCCGTGGGTGGTCACCAAGTGTGACCACCCACGGGTGTTTCGGCGGTGTTTCCGGGGGATTTCGCCAACACGATTCCTGCACGACGTCACGCACGGTGCGGATCGGGCCGAGTTCATGATCGACGCCACCGACTGTTGCATTACCCGTCAGTAAGGCACCTCTTGTGCTTCGCCCGGGATTCAAGCACGATCGGCCACGCCCGGTCCCAGACTCCTTCCCCCGACAGCCGGTCGGCCACGGGGAGCGCGGGATCCCCACCGGGTGATCCGCCGGCCACGGCCGGCGGTAGGGAGGGCAGGGGGGTATCCGCGGTCCCACGGCGGTTCCTGTCCTTCGACCGGCCGCGTGCCCTGCGCGGTCGCTGGTTGTCGCTCGGGGGTGATCGCCGATGTCGCCGGTCCTGCCCGCCGCCCCACAAGGACGGCCGGTCCAGGGACGGGAGTGCCGCTCCACGCAGGCCGCTCCCGCGTCCGACGACACGCGCGCTCTCCGCTACCGAGGACGTAGCTCTCTCCCATCCCAGGCCCCCACCGGTGCCGGAGGCGCCGCCGGGGAGCCGGAGATGTACGTCCCAGAAGGAGGACTCGCATGTCCAAGACCTACGGCAAGACCCGCTGGAAGCGCTTCGCCCTGGTGATGGTGCCGAGCATCGCGGCCACCGCCGCGGTGGGCTTCTCCATTGCCAACAGCGCGCTCGCCGCCTCGTTCAGCATCTCCGGCCAGGAGTTCAAGGTGCACACCACGCACCTCCAGGGCGAGGGCTTCTCCCAGTTCGGCACCGTCGACGTCGAGGCCGGCGGCAAGCTGCACCCGGTGGCCGTCTCGGCCTTCGACAAGGCCGACATCACCAACCTGTGCCAGTCCGTGGTGACCGACCTGAGCGGCTTCGGCCTCGGCAAGATCACGCTTCAGCTGAACGCCGGCGGCGAGGGGAGCACGCCGGTGCACGCCGAGAAGCTGCTCATCGACCTGGAGGACCTGAAGGCCGACGCGACCTTCCAGGACATCAACATCGGTGAGGACGCCTCTGCCCTGACCGGCCCCGCCGTCGGAAGCTGGCACCCCCACCCGGTGGTCGGGAAGGCGACCGGGGACAAGCTGCCGACCGGCGCCATGGGCTTCGCCCAGGCCGCCAGGACGGCCACCCTGGACAACGTGCAGCAGACCGCGCGCGCCACGTCGGCCGGCACCTTCGTCCTCAGCGGCCTGCACCTGTCGCTCAAGCAGGGCGACGGCGCGGGCAACGAGTGCTTCTGAGCCTCGCCTGACGGCGTGCCGGCCGGCACGCCCGAGTGACGGGTCTTCTCGGGCCGGGGGCGGCGGGTCACCGTCGTTCCCGGCCTCCTGCCAATCGTTCTTCCCTCGTAGCGATGTCGAGGAGCTGCACCATGTCCAGCGCAACGGTCGAAACCCGGACCGGCCACCAGAACGCGATCGGGTGGCTCTGGCGGCACTTCCGCGCGTTCCGCCGCACCAGGCCCTTCTGGGGCGGCCTGCTGGCCATGATCGCCGGCGTCCCGATCCTGTACTTCCCCTACGCGCACCTCGCGCTCGGCAGCGTGACGATCGCGATGTCGACCACGGCGGGGGCCGGGTCGCTGCTGATCGGCATCCTGATGATCATCCTCGGGATCACCGGGTGGTTCCAGCCGGCGGTCCGGGTCTTCGCGGGCATCGCGACCATCCTGCTGACGCTGGTCTCGATCCCGATGTCCAACCTGGCCGGTTTCGGCATGGCGCTGCTGCCGGGCCTGATCGGCGGCGGGCTGCTGGTCTCCTGGGCGCCGCTGCCGGAGCCCGAGGCTGCGGCCGAGAACGCCGTCGCCGAGAACGCCGTTGCCGAGAGCGTCGCCGCCGAAGAGCGCGCTGCCGCCGAAGCGCCCACGGCCAAGCTGCCCGCCCAGGCCGTGCCGGGGGAGCAGGCCGCCACGGCGGACCCGGGGGAGGCGCGGTGAGCACGGGCGACGACCAAGCGAAGCGCTCCGGGCGCCACGCCGCTCCGCGGACGCCCGTCCGGGTCCGGCTGCGGGGCCGGGCGCTGGCCATGGCCGCGGTGCCGACGGCGCTGCTGATGGCCGCCGCCTACACGCCGAACCCGGCGTCGGCCGAGTCCACGGCCGGCAAGGCGTGCCCCACCGCCCCCGTGGCGGTGCCGGACGTCTCGTCGGTCCAGGAGACGCCGGTGCCCAAGAGCGAGCTGCCCGCGCCGCCGCCCGGTCCGTCCGCGACGCCCACCGGCACGCCCACCGCGGGGGCGAGCGCCGCTGCGACGGGCGTCCCGACGCAGGCCCCGACGGCCGCGCCCACCCCGCAGCCGTCCGCGCCGGTGAAGACGCCGACCGCCGCCCCGACGGCCCCGACGTCGACGGCGACCACCGCGCCGGGCGTCCGGTCCGCTGCCAACGGCGGTGCGGGCGCGGTGAGCGCGGTCTACCAGGGCGACCCGAACGGGACGGCCAAGGCGTCCCGGGCCGGGCTGATCGACGACATCCTCGGCGGGATCGGCAACCTCCTGAACCCGGGTGGTTCGGCGTCCCCGACGCCCTCCGCGTCGCCGACCGCCACCCCGGCCCCGGCGACCACCCCGGCGCCCGCCGCGCCCGCCCCGCGGGTCGGCGCCCCGGTCCAGCCCGGGCAGCCGCCGACCCAGCCCCAGCCGCAGACCCAGCCGCAGGCGCAGCCGTCCCCGCAGGTGCCCGGCGGCGGCACGGTGACCCAGGCCCCGAAGTCGCCCGCGACGGGCAAGGCGCCCACCAAGCCGGCGCCGTCGTCCAGTGCCTCGGCCGCGCCGTCCGGGTCCGGCACGCCGTCCGCCTCCGCCTCGACCTCGGCGCCGTCGTCCTCGGCGTCCCCGTCGGCCTCCGGCTCCCCGACCGCGAACCCGAACTGCGCGGTGGACGCCCGCGGCCTGACCGCCGCCCCGGCGCCCGGCGAGCAGGTCGTCCCGGAGCAGAACTGGACGCTGCAGACCAGCCGCCTCGGCCTGCACGGCGCGGCCTTCCACGGCGTCTACGACGTCAGGACCCCGACCGGCACCAAGCGGGTGCTGAAGTTCGTGGTGTCGAGCGTCGACATCGAGAACCTCGACATGTCGACTCTTGAGGGCAACGGCGTGACGTTCCACGTCCAGGGCGCCCCCGGCTCGACCTCGACCATGCGCAACGGCGCGGTCACCATGTACGTGGAGCGGCTGTCCGGTCACCTGTCCAAGCTGCTGGGCCTGCCGATCCCGATCGACCTGGGCGAGATCACCCTCACCCCGGACACCCTGCCGCGCTGGCTGTACGACCTGATCGGCTCGGTCCCGATCCCGCTGGACATCGAGCTGACCGGGGTGACCGCCAAGCAGGCCGGCCAGTTCGGCGGCACGCTGCACATCCCCGGGATGCACCTGTTCAACGACAACGCCCCCTACAGCGACAAGTAGGAGCAACGCACGACGCCCGTGGGGCGGCCCTCCGTCGCGGAGGAGCCGCCCCACGGGCGTTCGGCGGTGCGGCGCGGACTACTCGCCGTGCGAGCCCAGGCGGTGCACCTGCACCATGTTGGTGGTGCCGGGGATGCCGACCGGGACGCCGGCGGTGACGATGACGGTGTCGCCCTCGGACAGCTCGCCCATCTTCAGCAGCTCGCGGTCGACCTGCGCGACCATCGCGTCGGTGGTGGCCACCTGCTCGGTGACGTACGACTCGACGCCCCAGCTCAGCGAGAGCTGGTTGCGGGTGGCCGAGTCCGGGGTGAACGCGATCACCGGGATCGGCGAGCGGTAGCGGGACAGCCGGCGCGCGGTGTCGCCGGACTTGGTGAACGCGATCAGCGCCTTGCCGTTCAGGAAGTCGCCCAGCTCGCACGCGGCGCGGGCGACGGAGCCGCCCTGGGTGCGCGGCTTGCGGCCCGGGTTGAGCGGCTGCAGGCCCTGGCCGACGAGCTCCTCCTCGGCCTTCTCGCAGATCCGGCTCATGGTGCGGACGGTCTCGACCGGGTACTTCCCGACGCTCGACTCGGCCGACAGCATGACCGCGTCGGCGCCGTCCAGGATGGCGTTGGCGACGTCGGAGACCTCGGCGCGGGTCGGGCGCGAGGCGTGGATCATCGACTCCATCATCTGGGTGGCGACGATGACCGGCTTGGCGTTGCGGCGCGCCAGCGTGATCAGGCGCTTCTGGACCAGCGGGACCCGCTCCAGCGGGTACTCCACGGCCAGGTCGCCGCGGGCGACCATGATCGCGTCGAAGGCGAGGACGATCTCCTCCATGGCCTCGACGGCCTGCGGCTTCTCGATCTTGGCGATGACCGGCACGCGGATGCCGACCTCGTCCATGACCTCGTGGACGTCCTTGACGTCGTCCGCGTTGCGGACGAAGGACAGGGCGATCATGTCGACGCCCAGGCGGAGCGCGAAGCGCAGGTCGTCCTTGTCCTTCTCGGACAGGGCGGGCACGTTCACGGCCGCGCCGGGCAGGTTGATGCCCTTGTTGTTCGAGAGCACGCCGCCCTCGACCACCACGGTCCTCACCCGCGGGCCGTCGACGCTGACGACCTCCAGGGCGATGACGCCGTCGTTGATCAGGATCGGGTCGCCGGGCTTCACGTCGCCGGGCAGGCCCTTGTAGGTGGTGCCGCAGATGTGCTGGTCACCGGGGACGTCCTCGGTGGTGATGGTGAACTCGTCGCCGTTGTCGACGGTCACCGGGCCGTTGGCGAAGGTCGCCAGACGGATCTTGGGACCCTGGAGGTCGGCCAGGACGCCGATGGCCTTGCCGGTGTCCTCCGAGACCTGGCGGACCTTTCGGTACCGCTCCTCGTGGTCCGCGTGGGTGCCGTGGCTCATGTTCAGTCGGGCGACGTTCATGCCCGCTTCGACGATGGCCTTCAGCTGTTCGTAGGAGTCCGTCGCCGGACCCAGGGTGCAGACAATTTTCGCTCGGCGCATATGGATCAGTCTATCCGTTCGTGTTATGGGTGCATTCGGCACGAATCGTGAGGAATCGCCGACGAAGGATTCCGCGGACCGAGACGACGGAGTGTCAGTCCTCGGACCCGTGGGTTCCCTGCGCCTCCTGGTCCCGGCGGTGCACGAGGGCGAAGGCCTGTCGGGCGATCTCCAGCTCCTCGTCGGTCGGCACCACCGCGACCGCCACCCGCGCGTACTCCGGCGAGATGATCCTGGGCTCGCCGGAGCGCACGGAGTTCAGCTCGGGGTCCACCGCGATGCCCAGCTCCTCCAGGCCCGCCGTGGCCGCCGCGCGCACCGGTGCGGCGTTCTCGCCGACGCCCGCGGTGAACGCGATCGCGTCCACCCGGCCGAGCACGGCGTAGTAGGCGCCGATGTACTTGCGGAGCCGGTGGACGTAGGAGTCGAACGCGAGCCTCGCGTCCGCGTCCCCCTCGTCCGCGCGGCGCATGATCTCGCGCATGTCGTTGTCCCCGCACAGGCCGCGCAGGCCGCTGCGGCGGTTGAGCAGGTCGTCGATCTCGTCGATCGACAGGCCGCCCACCCGGTGCAGGTGGAACACCACGCCCGCGTCGATGTCACCCGAACGGGTGCCCATGACCAGGCCCTCCAGCGGGGTCAGGCCCATCGAGGTGTCCACGCACCGGCCGCCGGCGACGGCCGACGCGGAGGCGCCGTTGCCCAGGTGCAGCACGATGACGTTCACCTCGGCCGGGTCCTTGCCGAGCAGCCGGGCGGTGGCCCGCGAGACGTACTGGTGCGAGGTGCCGTGGAAGCCGTAGCGGCGCACCCGGTGCTCGTCCGCGACGGCCTTGTCGATCGCGTACCGGGCGGCCGGCTCGGGCATCGAGGCGTGGAAGGCGGTGTCGAAGACGGCCACCTGCGGCAGGTCCGGGCGCAGCGCGCGGGCCACCTCGATGCCGGTGATGTTGGCCGGGTTGTGCAGCGGCGCGACCGGGATCAGCCGGCGGATCTCCCGGAGCACCTCGTCGGTGAGCACGGTCGGCTCGGTGAACCGCTTGCCGCCGTGCACCACGCGGTGGCCGATCGCGGCGAGCTCCGGGGAGTCCAGCCCGACGCCGTCGGCGGCGAGTTCCTCGGCGACGGCCTTGAGCGCGGCGGAGTGGTCCGGGAAGGTCTGCAGGCTCTCGCGCCGCTCGCCGGAGCGCGGGGTGTGCACCAGCCGGCCGCTCGGCTCGCCGATCCGCTCGACCAGCCCGGAGGCGAGCCGGGCGCCGTCGAGCATGTCGATCAGCTGGTACTTGACCGACGAGGAGCCGGCGTTCAGGACGAGGACGCGCGTTCCTTCACTCATGCGTCCACCTCGCTGCGCTCGGTGGTCGCTTCGCGAAACACGCACCCGCTGATGATTCTCCCCCAGCCTCCGGCCGGGGGGACCCCCATGCTGCGCTCGCTCATGCGTTCGGCTCCTTGCGGTCCTGGGACTGGATCGCGGTGATCGCGACGGTGTTGACGATGTCCTCGACCAGCGCGCCGCGGGAGAGGTCGTTGACGGGCTTGCGCAGGCCCTGGAGGACCGGGCCGACGGCGACCGCGCCCGCCGAGCGCTGCACGGCCTTGTAGGTGTTGTTGCCGGTGTTGAGGTCCGGGAAGATCAGCACGGTCGCCCGGCCGGCCACCGCGGAGCCCGGCAGCTTGGTGGCCGCGACGTGCGGGTCCACGGCGGCGTCGTACTGGATCGGGCCCTCGACCAGGATGTCCGGGCGCAGCTCGCGGACGAGCTCGGTGGCCTTGCGGACCTTGTCGACGTCCGCGCCGGAGCCGGAGGTGCCGGTCGAGTAGGAGAGCATCGCGACCCGCGGCTCGACGCCGAACTGGGCGGCGGTGGCCGCGGCCTGGATCGCGATGTCGGCCAGCTGCTGGGCGTCCGGGTCCGGGTTGACGGCGCAGTCGCCGTACACGAGGACCTTGTCGGCCAGGCACATGAAGAAGACGCTCGACACGATGGACGCGCCCGGCGAGGTCTTGATGACCTCGAAGGCGGGCCGGATGGTGGCGGCGGTGGAGTGCACCGCGCCGGAGACCATGCCGTCGGCGATGCCCTCCTGGACCATCAGGGTGCCGAAGTAGGAGACGTCGGTGACGACGTCCAGCGCGAGCTCGACGGTCATGCCCTTGTGGGCGCGCAGCCGCGCGTACAGCTCGGCGAACTGGCGGCGCAGCGGGCTGGTGGTCGGGTCGACGATCCGGACCCGGGCGCGGTCGGCGCCGGAGTCTTCCCGCGGTATCGCGATGCCGAGGCCCGCGGCCGTGCGGCGCACCGCGTCGACGTCGCCGAGGAGGGTGAGGTCGCAGATGTTGCGGCGCAGCAGGATCTCGGCCGCGCGCAGCACGCGCTCCTCGGTGCCCTCGGGCAGGACGACGTGCCGGCGGTCGGCGCGGGCGCGCTCCAGGAGCTCGTGCTCGAACATCATCGGGGTGACCCGCTCGGACCGGCCGACCTCGATCCGGTTGGTCAACTCGACCGTGTCGACGTGCAGTTCGAACAGTCCGAGGGCGATCTCGGCCTTCCGCGGGCTGGCCGCGCTGAGCTTGCCCTCCAGGTGGGTCAGGGTGGCGGCGGTCGGCCAGCTGCCCCCGGGGACGACCGCGACCGGGGTGCCGGGGGCGAGCCGGGCGGCCAGCGCCATGACGTTCGGCCCCGGGTGCTGGCCGAGCGTCAGCAGCACGCCGGCGATCGGCGGGGCGCCGGCGGCGTGCGCGGCGAGCGAGCCGATGACCAGGTCGGCGCGGTCCCCGGGGGTGACGACGAGGGCGCCGTCGGTCAGCGCGTCGAGGAAGGTCGGCAGCATGGCGCCGCCGAAGACGAACCCGCGGACGTCCCGGGCGAGCCCGGCGGCGTCCCCGAGCAGCACCTCGGCGCCGGTCGCCTCGACCAGCTGGGCGACGGTGGGCGCGGCCAGCGCCGGCTCCTCGGGGATGACGTAGGCGGGGATCGGCAGCTTCTCTGTGAGCTTGCGCTGGATCCGCTGCTTGGCGGCGGGGGCGACCCGGTTGGCGATCATCGCGAGGGTCTCGCAGCCGAGGTCGGTGTACGCCCGGTGGGCGTTGCGGACCTCGGCGGTCACGGCCTCCGCCTCCTTGCCCTGCCCGCCGAGCACCGGCAGCACGGCGGCGCCGAACTCGTTGGCCAGGCGGGCGTTGAAGGCCAGCTCGTCCGGGATGTTGGTGTCCGCGAAGTCGGTGCCGAGCACCAGCACGGCCTCGCAGCGCCGCTCCACTGCCCGGAACCGGTCGACGAGGGCCGACACCAGCTCGTCCTGCCCCTGGGCGGCCTGCAGGGCGGCGGCCTCCTCGTACGTCAGTCCGTACAGGTCGGTGGCGGGCAGGTCGATCCGGTACCGGCCGCGCAGCAGCTCGACCACGTGGTCCGACCCGGACTCTCCCGGGGCGTGCGCGTGCACCAGCGGCCGGAACACCCCGACCCGGTCCACCTGCCGGGTGAGCAGCTCCATGACCCCGAGCTCGACCGCCTGCCGTCCGTCCCCCCGGTCGATCCCGGTCACGTACACGCTGCGCGCCACGCGGTCTTCTCCGTCCCGTCGCCTCGGAAAGTGGTCATATCGACCATACCTTCGCACCCCGAACTGGCGTCCGCGAGCAGAGCATCCCGGGGGAGGCAAGGGACGAAGGTCACGTCGGTCGCGGAAGACCGCGAACGGAAGACCGCGAACGGAAGACCGCGAACGGAAGACCGCGAACGGAAGACCGCGAACGGAAGACCGCGAACGGAAGACCGCGAACCGCGGCACCCCCGTCCGCGGACCTCCGCGGCTGTCAATTATAGACG
>NZ_JBHWGD010000104.1:7894-23135 GCF_042733235.1 Kitasatospora sp. NPDC059722 | reverse complement strand
GCCCGGCGGCCTCCGCGAAGCCGCTCAGCGCGCCGCGGGTGATCCGCATCGCGTCGCTGTTCAAGTCCTGTGACTGCTCGGTGAGTTCGTCCAGCAGTCGGGTGTCGATGCGCTCGTCGGCCATCATGTCCCGTCTCGGTCCGGCGACCCGGCCGGATGCCGGACCGCTTTCCCCTGCCCTTCGGTACGAGCGCGGCCGCGGCTCGGTTCAACGCCCCGTTTGGCCCGTCTTTTCCTCCGTGCGGGTGGGGGCGAAGGAGCGCGGTTGACGGTCATCGCCGCGTGCCGCCGAGCCACTCGGCGAGGACGGCGGCCTGGCTGTGGTCGACGTCCCTGGTCGCGGTCAGGAGCGTGAGACCGCCCCCGGCGGCGAGGTCGCGCAGGTGCCCGGCCGCCTCCCGGTGCTCCGTGTCGCGCAGCTCGGCGCGGTAGCGGCGGCGGAACTCGGCGAACCGGCTCGGCTCGTGCCCGTACCAACGGCGCAGGCCGGTCGACGGGGCGACGTCCCGCAGCCACTCGTCGAGGTGCGCGTCCTCCTTCGTCATCCCGCGCGGCCAGACCCGGTCGACGAGCACCCGCCGCCCGTCCTGGGGCGAGGACTCCTCGTAGATCCGCCGGTAGGCGACTCGTGCGGCCATGACGGGACCCTCCCGGTTCTGTCCGGACACCGGTCTCCACGAGAACCCGCGACCAAGCCCGTCCACAAGCGGGGCACACCCGCGCGGGCGTACGGCGCGCCCGTCAGCCCCTCACCGGACGTCCGCCGGTGCCGGGCGGACGGACAGGCCGGGGCGGCGGCGGTGGACGGTGAGGTAGACGAGGCCGTCCGGGCCCGCCGAGACGGCGCGGCGGGCGCCGTGCGGCAGCCAGGCCGTGCAGCCGGGCGCCAGGACCTGCCGACCGGCGGCCGTCTCCAGGTGGCCGCTGCCCTCCAGGACCTGGACGAGGACGTCGAGGTCCGGCTCCACGTGGGCGGCCACCTCGGCGTGCGGGAGCAGGCGGATGACGTTCGCGTCCAGCTGGCGGCCCTCCTCCGCGAGCCGCCACAGGGCGCCGCCGCGGTCGGCGGGGGCCCGGTCGAGCAGGCCGTCCAGGCAGGTGAGCACACCGGGCCGCGGGTCGGACGTCAAGGCTTCCTCCTGCGGACGGGCGGGCGCGGCCGGATGGGCGCCCGTGGATTCTACGGAAGCCCGCCGGTGGGGGCAGGTGGGCGTCGTCGCCCTAGGCCTGTGCCCCCTCGGCTTCGGTGACGACGAGGACGACGTGCCGCGCGTCGTCGCTGTGGACGGCGCTGGACCGGTAGCCGGGCGGGACGTACAGGGCCTCGCCGCTCAGGGTGGAGACCTCGGCGGCGGGGTCCCCCGACGAGCGGAGCGTCCAGCGGCTCGATCCGGCGGACTGGATCACCAGGAGGTGGCCGGAGGGCGGCCGGGGGCCGGCGGCGTGCTCGACCCGCCAGCCCAGCAGGGCCGTCAGGCCGTCGGCGACGTACCTGGCCAGCACGGTGTCCGGCGGTCCGCCCGTCCCCCGTGGAACGACGGGCTCGTTCTCGGGCCAGACCAGCCCGAAGGTGCGGGCGAAGTGGGCGTCCAGGAAGAGCGCCAGCTCCTGGAGGTAGGGATCCTGCCCCGGGCGCTCGCTCAGGCGTTCCCAGTCCACGTGTCGTCTCCTTCGGCGGTACCGCTCACCCCGCTGATGTCGGGATGTCAAGCATGGTGCATCGGCGTGTCGGACGGCATCACGGTTTTCGGGTATCCGGCCCTCGGGTATCCGGCTCCCGGGTATCCAGCAGGCCCGCCCGGCTGGCGGCGACGCCCGCCTGGAAGCGGCTGTCGGCGCCGAGCCGCTCCAGGATCTCGGCGATGTGCCGGCGCGCGGTGCGCAGCGACATGCCCAGCCGGCGCGCGATCGCCTCGTCCTTCATCCCGTCGGCGAGCAGGCGCAGGATCGTGCCGTGCATCTCCCGGGCGACGGCCTCCATCTCGCGTCCGGTCGACTCCTGGAACGGGGTGGCCTGGCCCCAGGTGAGTTCGAACATCTCGTACAGGTAGGCGACGGTCGACGGTTCGCGGATGACCGTGGCCCCGAGGCCCGGGCCGGTGGAGGGGAGGAAGGCGGTCTCGCGGTCCATGATGATGACCCGCCCGGCCAGTTCGTGCGTGGTGCGGTACTCGGCGCCCAGGGCGGAGGCGGCGGCGACGTAGGCCTGACTGGGGCCGTTGAAGCGGGCGGTGTGGTGGTAGAGGGTGCGAATGCGCACGCCGCGCTCCAGCATCGCCCGGTCGCGCACGAGGGCCTCGGACATCGCCTCGGGGAGCCGGGCGCCGCCGCCGGGCTGGCAGGAGACCACTTCGGTGGTGCACTGCTCGCCCAGCCGGTTGAGCAGGAAGCGCACCTCCGCGAGCGTGGGGATCACCTCGATGCCCGCGCCGGTCTCCCGGCTCTCCGGGAAGAGCGTGGAGAACTCGTCGTACCGGCTGCGCATTCGGGCGATGTCGTCCTGGCGCTGCCGGATCTCCGCCTCGACGGGCGCGGCGCGCCGGAAGAAGGCCGCGTCGGGGGACACCACCCGCAGCGCGTCCTGCCGGGCGCCGGCCGGCGCCAGCAGTCCCGTGTCGAGGAGTCTCTCGACCGCGGCCGTCACTCCGGACGGGGCCAGTCCCGTCGCCTGCGCGACGACCACCGGATCGTGGGCCCCGGCGAACCGGTTCTCCGCGAACCATGCGTAGACGGACAGGTCGGATTCCTGCCCCTGACCTGGTTCGGCCCGACGCCCTGTCACATCATGATCACTTTTGTCCATGTTTACACCCACACCCCTTTGTTGCCAGGCACGTTGATGAACGGCTCCAAGCATGTCGGCGATCTTCGATGCCCGCCAGAGTGAGGCCACCGCCCCTTCAGCGGATGGGGCGAATACCAACGAACCACGGGAGACACCCCATGAAGCGCATCGTCCTCACCACCGTGGCGCTCCTCGCCGCCGTCGCCGCCTGGCTCCCGCCGACGGCCTCGGCACGCGCCCACGACAGCCACACCACGACCGCCCAGCGCGGCGGCCCCACGCCGTCCGCCCCGTTCACCTGCCCGCCGCGCACCCGCTGCAACGACACCTCCTGGGGAGGCTGAACCCCTTGTTCACGACGCGGGAGAGGGAGATCCTCGACCACCTCGCGCACGGCCACACGTCGCGGGCGATCGGCCGCCTGCTGCACCTGAGCCACCACACCGTCGAGACCCACATCCGCAACATGCGGGCCAAGAGCGGAGCCAGCAGCCGCACGCAGCTGCTGGCCATCGCCCTCGGGCTCGATACCGCCGGGCCCGCCGGGCCCGGTACGGGCTGATCCGGTCCGCATCCGAAGCACCGACCGGCGGGAGGCCGGCGGGCCGGGAGGACCACTCCGGAGAAAGGGGATGTCACGGACCGATGGAGATACCGATCCTGATTTGTGCGGGCCAGCCGCTGATGCGCAGCGGACTCTCCTCGGCCCTCGTGGCCGAGCCGGACTTCCGGGTGGTCGGCGAGACCGCGGACGGGAGCACCGCCAGCGCGCTGGCCCGGGAGCTGAACCCCGCCGTCGTCGTGGCCGACTACGAACTCGCGGACATGACGGGCATCGAGCTCGTCCGCGACCTCCAGGGGCCGAGCCGGCCGGCCCCCCGCACGCTGCTCATGACACCGGCCGAGGACGACGCCGTCCTGGAGTCCGTCCTGGCCGGCGCGACCGGGATCGTCACCCGGAACACCCTGGCGGAGGACTTCCCCCAGGCGATCAGGGCCATGGCCGCCGGCCACTCCTTCCTCTCCCCCGACATCGCGGCCCTGCTCCTGAGCTGGGTGCGCGACAGACGGCCCGCGCTGTTCCCGGCGCTCGGGCTCAACCTCCTCACCTTCCGCGAACGCGAGATCCTGGCGCTCCTGGCGAACGGGATGTCCAACGCCGAGATCTCCAAGCGGCTCTGCATCGTGCAGTCGACGGTCAAGTTCCACGTCTCCCAGCTGCTCAGGAAACTCGGCCTCCGGGACCGCCTCCAGGCCGCCGTGTTCGCCCACCAGAACGGTGTCATCTGATGCTGCGACAGAACCGTGACCACGGCACCCGCTGGCTGCCCTGGACCAGGACGACGACAACGGGTTCGCCCCGCCTCTACTGCCTCCCCTTCGCCGGCGGGGCGGCACAGTTCTTCCGCCCGTGGACGGCGGCCGCCCGGCCGCTCTCCGTCGAGGTCGTCCCGGTCGAACTGCCGGGCCACGGCACCCGGTTGCTCGATCCCCCGCTGACCGACATGGCCGCCGTGGTGGACGCGCTGTGCGAGGAGGTCCTCCGGCGGGAGAGCGGGCCCTACGCGATCCTCGGGCACAGCATGGGCGCGAAGATCGCGTACGCCGTGGCCGAGGAGCTGGAGCGGCGGCCGGGGGCCACCCCGCCGGCCCGGCTCTTCGTCTCCGGGGCCCTGCCGGCCTCGGCCACCGAGCCGAGGCCGCTGCACGGACTGCCGGACGCCGAGCTCCTGGCGGAGCTGTCCGCGATGGGCGGCACGCCTCCCGGGATCCTCGCCAACGCCGAGCTGATGGAGCTCATGCTGCCGGTGATCCGGGCCGACCTGACCCTGTTCGAACGGTGGCGGGCGCCGGCCGGGAGCCGGGTCTCCTGCCCCATCACGGCGTTCGCCGGCCGGGACGACCGGGTCGTCCCGGTGGAGCCGACCGCGGGCTGGGCCGATCACACGTCGGCGTCGTTCGCCCTCCACGTCCATCCCGGCGGACACTTCTTCCTCCGGGAGGAGATGGACCGGATGCTCGGCCGGATGGCGGCCGAGCTCCACGGACGGCCCGCGCCGGAGGCGATGTGACGGACCGTCACCTCTCCTCGACGGCCACCTCGATCAGTCCGGTCGCCTCGGTCAGCGCGCGTCCGACCTCCTCCGGTGAGGAACCGACCGCGATGACGTGGCCCAGCCGGTCGTAGGCGCTCTGCGGCGGCCGGACCTCGCGCCCCGGCGTCCCGCTCACCACGACCCGCTCCACGCCCGGCACCCGCCCGGCCCGCGCGACCCCGTCCACGCCGAACATCTCCGCGCTGAACTCGGGCCCGTCCAGGTACTGTTCGACCAGCACCGCGCCCGCCGTCCGCTGGCCGCGGACGTTGTGGGTGACGGCGAGCAGCCCGGTGGCGTGCGCGACGGCCGTGGCGGCGTCCTCGCACCACAGCACGGACTGCGAGCCGGACTCCCCGACCGGCTTGACGACGCAGGGCAGCCCCACGGCGGCGACGGCGGCCACGGCGCCGTCCGGGTCGGTGACGACCGCGAACCCGGGCTGGTGCACCCCGGCCTCGTGCAGCGCGGCGCGGGTCAGGGCCTTGTCGCGGCAGCGGGCCATCGCCTCCGGCGGGTTGCCGGGCGTGCCCAGGGCGGCGGCGGCCCGGGCGGTGTGCTCCAGGTAGAACTCGCTGGTCGTCGTGACGCCCGCCACCCGGCGTCCGGCGCTCACCCGGGCGACGGCCTCGTCCAGCGCGGCCTCGTCGTCGGTGTCGCAGACCTCGACCCGGCAGCCGGTGGCGGGCAGGTCCGGGTAGCGCGCCGCGTCCTTGGTGAACAGCACCGGCTCCAGGGCCAGCCGGACGGCGGTCCGCAGCGCGATCATCCCGGTGCCGGTGGTGTTGGACTCGACGAAGAGCAGCAGCCGCCGGTCCCTGCGGGGGATCCGGGCGAACGACCAACTCGACACCGTGGCGCCGTACTCCACCTCCTCGGGGGCCTCGGCCACGGCACCCCCGGGGGCGCTGTCGGCGTAGACGCTGTCCACGTAGCGGTCGCCGCGGTCCGGCATGATCCCGACCAGCCGGGTGCCCGGCTCGGCGCGGGCCGCGAGGTGGGTGAGGACCCGGTAGACCGAGCCCGAGGTGTTCCCGCCGAAGATCTTCTGCTCCCGGGCGAGCCGGCGGGTGGCGTCGAAGGCCTCGTCGTCGGAGAGCCAGTGCACCTCGTCGAGGACGCGGTAGTCGATGTTGTCCGGGAAGAGGCTGTTGCCGAGCCCGCCCTGCCGGCGGGTCGGGCGGTCCGGCTGGCCGAAGAGCACGCTGCCCACGCAGTCCACGCCCACCACTGCGACGCCGGGCAGGCGTTCCAGCAGCGCCTTCGACGTTCCGCAGAGCGAGCCGCCGCTGCCCACCG
The DNA here is from genome assembly GCF_042733235.1 of Kitasatospora sp. NPDC059722. Classification (NCBI taxonomy): domain Bacteria; kingdom Bacillati; phylum Actinomycetota; class Actinomycetes; order Kitasatosporales; family Streptomycetaceae; genus Kitasatospora; species Kitasatospora sp. NPDC059722. The sequence goes on along the minus strand of NZ_JBHWGD010000104.1, from coordinate 16,955 downwards.
CCCCCACCAGGACGTCCACCGTCCCCAGGTCGGCGAGCAGTTCGCCGGCCAGGCCGCGGTAGGCGGCGGGGTTCTGCGGGTTGCTGTACTGGCGCGGCCAGAACGCGCCGGGCAGGCCGGCCATCAGCTCGGCCAGGCGCTCCAGCCGGGCGCTCTGCCAGCCCTGGCCGGTCATCGTCTCCACGACGTGGACCTCGCAGCCCAGGGTGCGCAGCTTGGCCAGCGTGACGGGGTCGATGCGCGGGTCGGTGACGATGTGCACGGGATGGCCGAGGTAGGTGCCGACCAGGGCCACCCCGAGCGCCATCGTGCCCGAGGAGCTCTCCACGATCGGCCCGCCCTCGGCCAGCGCGCCGGTGCGCCGGGCTTCGAGGATCACCTGCCGGGCCACCCGGTCCTTCATCGCGAAGAGGTTCTGCATCTCCAGTTTGGCGAAGACCTCGACGCCGTCCGGGGCGTCCACCCGCAGCCGCACCGCCGGGGTGTGGCCGATGCCGTCGATGACCGATTCCTGCCGCATGTCGGTACGTCCTTAGGGTTCGTGGGAAGGGCGGGTGAGGGTGCGGAACAGCAGGACGTCGTCGCCCAGGGCTTCGCAGGCCGCGTGCGCCTCGGCCACCTTGGCGGCGCGGTCCGGGTCCGCGTCGTCGAACAGCAGGCCGAGCATGGTGCCGCTGTGGGCGCACACCACGCCGAGCGCACCGGTCCGCCGGGCGACGGCCAGCATCGCGTCGAGGTGCCGCTTGGGCGCGAAGCGCTGGTTGAGGACGGCGCTGCGGGTGGTCACCCGGCCCACGGCGGCGAGGTCCCCGGCGCGCACGGCCGCGGTCAGGGCGTCCAGCAGTCCGGTGAACTCGGCGGTGTCGGCCGGCGAGTAGCGCTTGGGCCGCTTGTTGAAGGCGACGGTGTCCAGCCGGCCGCCCTCGTCGACCGCCACCACGGTGGCCGGCGGCAGCCCGCCGAGGGCCTCGCGCAGGCGCACAGCGCGGTGCTCGAACACGACGACGCCCGGGTGCATCACCCCGTCGGTCGGCTCGATCGGGCGCAGCCAGCGCTCCACCTCGGCCGGGCCGGTGTCCAGGCCCAGCGCGCCGCCGACGGCGCGCGCGGTGGCGACCAGGTCGGCGGAGGAGCTGGCGAGGCCCTTGCCGATGAGCAGGTCGCTGTCCAGGATCAGGGTCCCGCCGCCTCCGGGCTGGTGGGCCGTCAGCATGGCCTCGGCCAGCCGCAGGGACTTCGTCTTGTGCGCGGGGAAGACGCGTAGCGGGCCGGCCGGGTCGAAGCGGAACCAGGCCCGGGAGCGGAGCGTGATCGGCAGGGTGACGAGGAAGTCCGTGCCATCGGGCAGCCGCCCCTGCAGGAGCTCGCCGAAGGTGCCAGAGGCGTCGGCCCGGCCGCTGCGCAGGTCCGCGCCCGGGCGGCGGGTGATGAGGCCGGAGCCCGTCACGAGGTGCCCGCCGGGTTGCTCGCCGGGGTGCGCTCGGCGGTCTCCTCGACAGCCAGCAGGGCGTCCACGCGCGCCGCGGCGACGCTCGCCGCCTCCTCACGCAGCCGCCACTGGCCGGCGACCTCGCGGTAGCCGCGTTCCTGCGCGGCGAGCATGGCGCGGACGGCATCGGGGTGCGTCGACCCGGCGGAGTGCTTGACCCGGACGGCCCGGTCGGAGTCGAAGGCGCCGGACAGCAGTGCGGCGGGTTCGGGCACCCGGTGGCCGTGCTCCCCGGCGATCGCCGCGAGCAGCGGGCCGTCGGGGTCGGCCGCGGTCAGGCCCTTCGCGACGGCGGCCCTGACGTAGGCTCCGGCGATCACCTGTGCCGTCCGCCAGGGGACGCCGGCCTCCAGGGTCAACAGGTTCGCGAGGGTGAAACCGCCGAGGAAGTCCGCCTCGCAGGCCTCGCGCATGCGGTCCGTCCGGAACACCGCGCCGGCGAGGGCGGTGCGGGCCAGCCGCAGGGCCGAGCGCAGCGCGGCGACCTGGGCCTGGAGGTGGCGCCCGGCCTCCTTGGAGACCTCGACGCTGTTGGCGTACGGGGTGCCGCACTGGGCGAAGGCGAGCTGGGTCGCGCAGCCGACCACGTGCGAGCAGCGGCCGCGGATCCGTTCCAGGACCGGGAAGTTGCGCTTCTGCGGCATCGCGGCCGAGATCCCGGCCAGCGCGTCGGGGAAGTCCACGAAACCGAAGCCGGCGCCGCTCCACGTCATCAGGTCGGTGGTGAAGCGGCTGAGGAGCACGGCGGGGTCCGCCAGCGCGGAGGCGACCGCGAGGGCCCAGGACCGGGAGGCCACCGAGACCAGGGCGTGCGGCTGCGGCTGCCGGAAGCCCAGCAGGCCGGCCATCCGCTCGCGGTCCCAGGGCAGTTCCTGGCCGGCCATGCTGCCCGCGCCGAGCGGCGAGCGGTCGATCTCGTCGTAGGCGCTCAGCAGGCGCCGGGCCGCGCCGAGGATCTCCTCGGAGAGCGCCGAGAGGTAGAAGGCGGGCGTGATGGTCTGCGCGGCCTGCGCGTGGGTGTAGCCGGGCATGGGGCTGTCCGGCAGTTCGGCGGCGCGCGCCGCCGCCGTGCGTCCCAGGGCGATGAGGTCCCCGGCGACGGCCCGGACGTTCTCCCGGCAGGACAGCAACTGGCCGCAGGCCTGGAAGTCGTTGCGGCTGCGGTCCACGTGCCAGGCCGCAAAGGGGGCGGTGGCGCCGCGGGCCACGTGGCGTTCCATCGCGAAGAAGATGTCCGACATGTTGTCCCGCGGGTCCGCCCGGATCAGCTCGGGGGTCAGCTCGTCGAGCCGTCCGGCGATCGCGGCCGCCCCCTGCGGGTCGACCAGGCCCATCCTGCGGTACTCCAGCAGCAGCACCTTCTCGATGGAGACGTAGTGCGGCAGCAGGGCCTCGGCCTCGTAGGCGAACTGCGGGGCCAGCACCTCCTCGTCCCAGACCTCGCTGGGCACGCCGTCGATCCGGCCGGTCACTGCCATGTCTCTCCCTCGGGGTCGTTCTGCTCGTGCCGGTGGGGCGTGGTGCGCCGGTCCAGCTCGGCGGCCAGCCCCGCGACGGTCGGGTTCGCGAAGAAGGCGTCGACGGTGGTCTCGACGCCGTGGTCGGACGACAGCCGGGCGAGCAGGCGCAGTGCCTGCAGCGAGTGGCCGCCGGCCGCGAAGAAGTCGTCGTCGACGCCCACCCGGTCGACGCCGAGGACCTCCGCCCAGACGCGGGCCACCAGGGCCTCGGCGGCGGTGCGCGGCGGTACGCGGCCGGGCGGTGGGGCCGGTGCCGCTCCCGGCTCCGGGCCCGGGCCGGCCGGGAGCCGGGACAGCGGGGTCGCCGGGTCGGCCAGGGCCGCCGTGAGCACCGCCGCGTAGTCGGCGAGCAGCCCTGCGGCGGTCTCCCGTCCGAACAGCGCGGTGTTGTACTCCAGGCGGACCGCCATGCCCGAGACCTCCAGCAGCAGGTCGTCCTCGGCCGCCGTGGACGGGGGCCCGAAGCCCTCGGCCGCCGTGACGTTGAACGCCAGCTGGTAGAGCGGGGGCAGGCCGGGCCCGCGCTGCGGCGCGAGCTGCTCGACCACGGTCTGGAACGGCATCTCCTGGTGGTCGCGGGCCGCCCGCCACACCGTCCGGACGCGGTCCACGAGCGCGGCGTACGGGGGGTCGCCCGAGGCGTCGATCCGGAGCGCCACCGTGTTCACGAACGTGCCGACGAGGGGCAGCAGTTCGGGCCGGTCCCGGCCGGAGAGCGGCACCCCGAGGACGAGGTCGTCCCGGCCGGAGCGCCGGTGGACGAGCGCGGCGTACCCGGCGAGCAGGAGCTCGAACGGCGTGGCCCCGGACCGGCCGACCGCCGCGAGCGCCCGCGCGGTGGAGGCCGGGAGCGCGGCCCGGAGCTCCGCGCCGGCGAAGGACCGCCGGGCCGGGCGCGGCAGGTCCAGCGGAAGGCCGTGCGCGGGCGGCAGGCCGGCGAGCTGCTCCCGCCAGTAGCCGGCCAGCAGGGCGAGCCCGTCGCCGCCGAGCCGGTCGCGCTGCTGCCGCGCGTAATCGCCGTAGGAGACGGGGAGTTGGGGAACGTGTGGCGCACGGTCCTGCTCGAAGGCCGCGCAGAATTCGGCGATCTCGGCGTGGAGGTTGAAGAGTGACGGTGCGTCGCAGACGGCATGGTGGGCGACGAACAGCAGCCGCCAGCGGCCCGCGCCGAGCCGGACCAGCCCCGCGCGCCACAGCGGCGCGCGGGAGAGGTCGAAGGCGGTGTGCTTCAGCCGGTCGGCGAGAGCCTCGCGGTCCTCGCATTGCCGCTCCTCGGGGCGGCCGGACAGGTCGACGACCTCGACGTCGGGGTCGACGCGGTCGTGGACGACCGCGGTCAGCACGCCGTCCACGACCCGGAACCCGGTGCGCAGCGGCTCGTGCCGCGCCACCACGGCGGCCAGCGCCGCCCGGATCTGCCGCTCGGAGACGTCCCCGTGCAGCGGCCACTGGTCCGCGACGTGGTACAGGGCGGTGCCGGCCGCGAACCGGCTGGCCAGCCAGGCGCGTTCCTGCGCGAAGGACGCGGCGGTCATCCGGCCGCACCGCCGGGCAGGACGTGCCCGGGCAGCCGCACCGGGTCGCCGAGGACCACGGCGACCTCGCGGGGGCCCTCGTACGGCTCGCGGCTGTGGGCCATCCGGATGTTGTCGACGACCAGGACGTCGCCGTCCCGCCAGGTCTCGCCGAAGGCGGCCGCGTCGTAGACCGCGTTGACGGCCGCGACGGTGCCGGCCCCGACCGGGGCGCCGTCGCCGTGGGCCGTGGTGAAGGGCAGGCCGGTCGGCCCGTACTGGTGGAGGAGGTACTCGCGGACCGCCGGGTCCATGGTCAGCTCGTTGAGGAAGGCGATCTGGTTGAACCAGCCGGGCACACCGGTGTGGGGGTGGGCGACCACGGCGGCCCGGCGCTGGACGGTGCGCAGCGCGCCGTCGCCGGACCACGCGTGCGCGATGCCCTCGGCCGCGCAGTAGGCGTCGACCGCGGCCCGGTCGTCGGTGCCGAAGGCGTCGGTCCACGGCACGCCGACGTCCTGGTAGGCCCGCAGCAGCCGCCAGCCGTCCCGGCGGAACGGCTCGACCAGCTCCGGGGGCAGGGCGCGCAGCACCTGCTGGGAGTCGGCGAGCATCGTGCGGCCGCCGCGCCGCGGGGCGGTCAGGCACCCGAACACCAGCAGGCCCGGGACCTCGGCGGCGTAGCTCTGCTCGTGGTGCATGCACATCGGGGTGTCGGCGGGCCAGTGCGAGGCGGAGTGGACGCCCTCGCCGAGGCGGTCGCGGGGCGCGAAGCCCTCCCGTTCGGCCATCGGCTCGATCCCGAGCGCGGCGGTGACGGCCGCGAGCCCGGCGGCCGAGGCGACGCCCAGGCCGCGCAGGAGGACGGCCCCGGAGTCCTCGACCTCGGCGAGGACCTCGGCGCGGTGTTCGGCGGCCCACTCCGGGCCGGGGGCGGCGGTGAGCACGCGCAGGACCGGCACGGCGTCGGCGGCGGGGGTCATCGGCGCGCCTCCGCGGTGCGGCCGGCCGCCTTGCGGTCGAGGAGCGCGGCCACCTCGGCGACGGTCGGGGTGGCCTTCAGCTCGCCCACCGTCACCGCGCGGTCCAGGGCGATCGCCAGCCGGATCGCGGCCAGCGAGGTGCCGCCGAGCTCGACGAACCGGGAGCCGCGGCCGACCCGGTCGAGCGGCACGTTGAGCAGTTCGGCCCAGAGCCCGGCGACCCGGCGCTCGGTGTCGGTCTCCGGGCGTGCCGCGTCGCCCTCGGCCGCCGCCGGGCCGTTGGTCCGGGCGTTCGTCCGGGCGGTGGCGGTGAGCGCCTTCCGGTCGATCTTGCCGTTCGCCGACAGCGGCAGCCGGTCGAGGCGGTGCAGCCGGCCCGGCACCATGTAGTGGGGCAGGACGGCGGCCAGGGCCCGCTCCACGGCCCCGGGCTCCGGCGCGCCGGCGCCGCTGTAGAAGCCCACCAGCTGCGGGTCCTCCGCCGTCCCCGCGATCACCACGGCACCGTCCCGGACGCCGGGGACCTGGAGCAGCCGGTTCTCGATCTCGCCGATCTCGATCCGGAAGCCGCTCACCTTCACCTGCGAGTCCCGGCGGCCGAGGTACTCGAACTCGCCGGAGGGCAGCCGGCGGCCGAAGTCGCCCGAGCGGTAGAGCCGTTCGCCCGGCCGGTACGGGTCCGCGCGGTACGCGGCGTCGGTGCGGGCGGCGTCGTTGACGTAGCCGCGGCCGACGCACACCCCGGCGAAGACGATCTCCCCCGGCGCCCCGCCGGGGACCATGCGCAGCCGCTCGTCCACCACGTACACCCGGACGTTGCGGGTCGGCGGGCCGAGCGGGACGGAGCGGCCGGCCGGCGGGCCGTGCAGCACGCCGTGGTTGGTGTCGTCCGAAACCTCGGTGGTGCCGTAGCAGTTGACCAGCGGAATGCCGGGGAAGGCGGCGAACCAGCGGTGCACCAGCTCGGTCTTGAGCGCCTCGCCGGTCACCGCGAGGCAGCGCAGCGACGGCAGGCCCGGGCTGTCGCCCCGGAGCGTCTCCAGCACCAGGTCCAGGTAGGAGGGCACCAGCTGGGCCACCTGGACGCCGGCCCCGGTGACGGTCTCCACGAACCGGCGGACGTCGGTGACGGTCTCCTGCCCGACGATCTCCGTCCGGCCGCCGACCAGCAGCGCGCAGACCAGCTGCCACAGCGAGATGTCGAAGCACTGCGGCGCGGTCTGGGCGATGACGTCCCCCTCCCGGACGCCCAGGTCCTCGATCTTGGCGTAGAGGTGGTTGAGGAAGCCCGCGTGCTCGCACATCGCGCCCTTGGGCTCGCCGGTCGAGCCCGAGGTGAAGTAGATGTACGCCAACTGGTCGGCTGCGACCGCGAGTCCGAGGTCGTCCTCGCGGCCGGGCGCGGCCAGCACCTCGGTCAGCACCGAGACGGTCACCGTCTCCCGGCCGCGCACGGCCTCGTCGAGCTGCGCCAGCCCGGGGTCCGCGAGCACCCGGCGGCAGCCGCTGCGCTCCAGCACGACGGCGATCCGCTCGGCCGGGAACGCCGGGTCCAGGGGCAGGTAGCAGCCGCCCGCCTTGAAGACCGCGAGGACGGCGGCCAGCCACTCCAGCGAGCGCTCGGCCACCACGGCCACCACGTCCTCGTCGGCCAGCCCCTGCTCCCGCAGCGACCACGCGATCCGGTTGGCGCGGCCGTTCAGCTCCGCGTACGTCCAGCTCCGGCCGTCCTGCGCCGCGGCGACCGCGTCGGGGTGCCGGCGCACGCGCTCCTCGAACAGCTCGTGGAACCGGCGGTCCGGCAGCGCCCGGACCGGGCCGGCGGAGGCCGAGAGCACGGCGGCCAACTCCTCGCCGGCGACCAGGCCGTGTGCGTCGTGCGCCTCGTCCGGGGAGCCGGTCATCCGCTCCAGGACCGCACGGACGTAGCCCTCGGTGCGGTCGGGGCCCACGTGTCCCTGCTCCGCCGCCTCCTGGAGGACCCTCTCCGCATCGGCCCGCCCCTCCGGGGCGGCCACCCGGGCGATCAGCTCCCGCCAGCTCCGGCCGCCGTCGCCGAGCGCGTCGGAGCCGGTCAGCACCGCCGCGACCTTGAACGACGCGGCCAGCCGCACGGTGTCCGGATCGACCCCGGCCTCGGCCGCCAGGGCCGCGACCGCCGCTTCGGCGTTCCTCATGATTCGTCACCCTTCAGCTCGTTCAGCTCGTTCAGCGCGTTCCGACGTGCCGGCAGGGGCCAGGGCAGCCGCGCACGATCACGTTTGTTGGTGGCGGTGCGCGGCAGATCGGCCAGCACCGCGATGAGGTCGGGCACGGCGGGCGCCGGCAGCCGCCGGGCCACGAGCCGGCGCAGCTCCTCCGGGGAGACCCCGGCGTCGGCCACCACGTAGCCCACCAGGCAGGGGTCGCCGGTCGCGGTGGTGCGCACGGCCGCGGCGGCCTCCCGCACCCCGGCCTGCCGCTCCAGGACCGCCTCGACCTCGTCCAGTTCGACCCGGTTCCCGCGGATCTTCACCTGGTTGCCGGTCCGGCCGGTGAACGCCAGCGTGCCGTCCGCCCGCCAGTACCCGCGGTCGCCGGTGCGGTAGAGCGTCCGGCCGGGCCGCCACGGGTCGGGCGGGTACGCCGCGGCCGTCTCGGCGGGACGGCGGTGGTAGGAGCCGGCCAGGAACGGGCTGCGCAGGTGGATCTCGCCGGGCACCCCGGCCGGGCACGGCCGGCCGAGGGCGTCGAGGCCGAGCGCCTCCCGGCCCGGGATCGCCCCGCCGATCGGCACGGTGGCCGGGAACGCCGCGCCCGGGGGCAGTTCGTGGTGGGTGGCGAGGATGCACTCGGTGGGCCCGTACAGGTTGTGCAGCGCCGGGCGCACCGGCCGGTGCGCCCAGGCCTCGGCCAGGTCCACCGGGAACACCTCGCCGGCGACCAGGACGTGCCGCAGGTCCGGCAGTTCGCCGCCCTGCGCGTCCAGCGCCTCGGTGAGCAGCCGGAGGAACGACGGCACGGTCTGGATCTGGCCGATCCGCTCCCGCCGCAGCCAGCGCACCACCGCGACCGGGTCGCGCCGGGCCCCGCCGGGCGGCAGGCACAGCGCGGCACCGGCGGTGAGCGCGGCGAACACCTCGGTGTACGCGGCGTCGTAGGTGAGCGGAGCCCACTGGGCGACCCGGCTCCCCGGCCCGATCCCGAACCGCTCCCGCTGCCACTCGGCGAACTGCGCGAACGCGGCCCGCGACAGCGCGATCCCCTTGGGCGTCCCGGTGCTCCCCGAGGTGTGCACGATGCACAGCGGGTGGTCGGCGGCCGGCGGGGCCTCGAAGCCGTCGTGGTCTCCCGGCGGGTCCTGGGGCGGAACGGGCTCCAGTGGGAGCACCGGCAGGCCCGCGAACCGGCCGTCCGGGCCGAGCAGTTCGGGGTGCGCCGCGGCGGCGGCCCCGTCGGCCAGCACGCAGACGGCGCCCGTTCCCGCCAGGATGTCGCGCAGGCGGGCGTCCGGGTCGGCGGGGTTCAGGCAGGTGAACGTCGCGCCGCTGCCGCTAGCGCCCGCGACCGCCCCCG
>NZ_JBHWGD010000104.1:4297-7884 GCF_042733235.1 Kitasatospora sp. NPDC059722 | reverse complement strand
GGGGGCGCCGGGGCGGGGGGGTTTCCGGCCGGTCACCGCCGCGCGGGTGCGATGGCCGCCGACACCGGCCGCGACGGCCCCGCCGCCGCCGCCCGGCAGGACCGCCACCACCCGCCCGGGGCCCGCACCGCGGCCGGCCAGGGCGTGGGCGATCCGGCAGCTCCACCGGTCGAGCCCGCGGTAGTCGAGCGTGCCCTCCGGGGAGCGCACCGCGACCGCCTCGGGGGCCTCCTGCACGCGCGCCGCGAACTCCCCGTCCAGGAAGGCCAGGTAGTCGCGGTACGGCCGCGCGGTGGCGGGGGCGGGCGCCCGGTGGGGCGCGGGGCGGCCGGAGAGGTCGAGTTCGGCCAGGGGCCGGTCCGGGCCGTCCTGCCCGAAGCGCAGCGCCCGGACGAGGTGGTCGGCGAAGCCCTCCGCCGTCGTCTCGCCGGGCAGGGTGCCGGTGAGGGCGACGGTGAACCCGTGCGGCCCGGTCACGGCCAGGGTCAGCCGGCCCCGCGGGTCGGGCGGGGCGTCGACGGTCACCTCGGCCGCGACGCCCGGCAGGTCCAGGACCGCCGCCGGGAGGTCCCGCCCCGCGAACACGGCGCGGATGGGGAAGTCCGGTACGTCGTCGGCCTCCGGTGCGGTGCGCACCCGGGCGACCAACTGGGCGGACGTCAGGGCGCCGGCGAGGTCCAGCCGGATCGCCCGGTGCTCCGGACCGTCCGCCACCGCCACCACCGCCTCGGCCGTCCCGGCGTACCTGCCGAGCACGGCCGCGAAGGCGGCGAGCACCCGCTCGGTGCCGGCGCCGTCGGGCAGCTCGCGGACCGCCCGCTCCCCCGGGAACCGGGCGCCCGGCCTGGGGCCGGGCCCGGGCGCCGGTGCGGCCCCGGTCCGCGCACGGTAGGCGGCGCCGAGGTCCCCGGTCAGCGCCGCGACCGACCACTCGTCGGCCCGCGCCGCGTCCACCGCGATCAGGAGCTCGTACGCCCCGGCGCCCAGCCCCGCCAGGCAGGCCCGCAGCCGGGGGCGGCCGGCGGCCCCGACCGGCCGGGCGGCCTCGTCCGCCGCCAGGTCCGCCAGGACGCGCCCCTGCTGCTCCCCGCCGGACCGCGCGAGGTCGATGACCCTCAGCCGGACCCGGCCGGGCCGCTCGCCCATGAGCTGCGGGTGCGCGGCCACCACGTCGTCGACGGCCGCGGACAGCGCGGTGACGTCCAGCTCGCCCGTCAGACGGGCGCGGAGCAGCGCGTTCGCGACGGAGGCCTTCGCGACGGAGGCGGTCACGACGGGCTCCCCGCCGTGCGGTCCGTCACGGCGGCGGCGAGCCCGGCGACGGTGGGGTCCTGGAGGAACGCGCGCAGCGGGAGGTCCACCCGGTACTCGTGCCGGACCCGGTCCATCAGGCGCGCGATCGCGAGGGAGTCGCCGCCGAGGAGGGTGAAGTCGTCGTCGCGGCCGATGTCCGCCAGGCCGAGGAGCTCGCTCCAGATCGCCGCGATCCCGGTCTCCGTCGGCCCCTTCGGCGGTTCCGCGGCCTCCGCCGCCCGCTGCAGCGCGACCCTCGGAAGGGAGCGGCGCTCCACCTTGCCGTTGAGCGTCCGGGGGATCGCCGCCATGCGGACGAACACCGAGGGCACCAGGCCGGGCACGAGGCGCTGCGCGGCGTGCGCGCGCAGGTCGGCGTCGGAGACGTCCGGGGCCACCACGTAGGCGACCAGGGCGGTCGTCACGTCCTCCGTGACCACCGCCGCGCAGACGTCCTGCACCCCGGGGCGGGCGCGCAGGGCGTTCTCGACCTCGCCGAGGTCGACGCGCACGCCGTGGACCTTGACCTGCTGGTCGCGGCGGCCGTACAGCTCCAGGCTCCCGTCGGGCCGCAACCTGCCGAGGTCGCCGGTGCGGTGGGTGGTGGCCGTGCCGCGCCACTCGTCGTCGCCGAGGTAGCCGAGGAGCGGGAACGGGACCTCGATCTCCACCTCGCCGAGCGCGTCCGGCGGGTCGCCGGGCCCGGTCAGGACCCGGGCCGACACGCCCGGCAGCGGCCGGCCGACCGGCACCAGCCGGGCGTGGGCGTCCTCCTCCGTCGTCCGGTGGAAGAGCTTCGTCATGGTCGTCTCGGACGGCCCGTACAGGTTGACCAGTTCCTTGCCGCCGCCGAACAGGCCGCGCCACCAGGCGACGTCCGAGGGCTGGAGCGGCTCGCCCGCGAGCAGCACGGCGCGCAGCGCCGGGAACGAGCCGGGGGTGAGGGCGGCGGAGCGCAGGGTGCGGAAGAGGGTCGGCACGCAGTGCAGGACCTCGACCTCGTGCTCGGTGAGCCAGCGCGCCAGGCCCTCGCCGACCGGCGTCCCGCCGGCCGGGGGCGCGCAGACGGTGCCGCCCGCGCACAGCGGGGCGAAGGCGTCGCGCAGGAACGCGTCGAAGCCCGGCGAGGTCAGCTGGGAGACCCTGGCGCCTGCGCCGATCCCGAACTCGGCGATCTCCCAGTCGACGAAGTGGTGGACCGCCCGGAGGCTGCCGCGGATGCCCTTGGGGCGCCCGGTCGTCCCCGAGGTGAAGTAGGCGTACCCGCGGTCCTCCGGGGCGGACCTCTGCCAGGCCTCCGCGGACCACGCCCGAGGCTCCAGCTCCTCCGGGCGGACGAGCCGTGCGGCGCCGGGCGGTTCGCGCTCCGCGAGCGCCGCGCGGCCCGGGGCGTCGGCCACGACCGCGCCCGGCCGCAGGGCGGCGAGCACGCCGTCCAGGACGGCCGCGGGCAGCCTGGGGTCGACCGGCGCGAAGGTGCGGCCGGCGGCCGCGCAGCCGAGGACGGCCGCGATCACCTCCACCGGGTCGGCGCAGGAGATCAGGACCGGGTCGGCGGGCCGCACCCCCTCGAAGGCGGCCTGGTAGCCGGCCACCCGGCCCGCCAGCTCTCCGTAACTCACCTCCCGCTCACCGGACTTGACGGCGCAGCGGGCGCCGTCGCGGGCCAGGCCGTCCGCCCATCGCGTCAGAACCGTCGGCGTGGTCATATCTCTCCGTTCCTGATCCGCCGTGCGATGACGGTCATCGGGTCGATGCTGGGCAGGTGGCGGGTCAGTCCGCGGGCCTCGATCGCCCTGGTCACCAGGTGCAGTTCGGTGCAGCCGGCGACGAACGCGGACGCCCGGTACTTCGGCAACAGGCCGCGGACGAAGTCCACCGTCGGGAGCCGGTCGGCGTTGCGCTTGAGCCGGTAGATGTGGTGGTGCAGCTGTTCCTGGTCGGCCTCATCGGGCAGGACCAGGCGCTGCGCGTACTGCGGCCACCGCTCGTGGCCGGTGAAGACGCCGGCCAGCACGCTGCCCCGGGTGCACAGCACGAGGTGCCGGCCGGGGCGTTCGGCGAGCTGCTCGAAGACCAGGTCCACCAGGGAGACGCAGCGCGAGCGCAGCGCCTCCGGCAGCAGCCGGATCGCGGGGTGCGCGGTGATGCAGGCCACCACGACGACGTCGGCGCCGGCGGTGAGCAGGCGCTCGACCGAGTCCTCCAGCGCGTCGCGGACGAGGCCGACCGTCCCGGACTGGATGGCGGTGGTGGGGGAGGGCACGGGCGGGGGGGCCCACACCCAGGAACCG
>NZ_JBHWGD010000104.1:0-4287 GCF_042733235.1 Kitasatospora sp. NPDC059722 | reverse complement strand
CGCGCGACCCCCGCGCGGCGGCCCCGGCGCCGTCCGCCCGCGCTGGGGGGGGGGGGGGCCCGCCCCCCCACGGCCGGGTCGGACCACAGCAGGATCCGGGCGGCGAGCTGCTCGTGCTCGGGCGGTTCGAGCCCGTACACGGTGTTGAGCAGCTCGGTGGAGGCCAGCGGGCCCATTCCGCCGATCACGCCGATCAGCGGCTTGCGGGCCCCGGGCTCCCCGGTGCGCGCGGGGGCGCCGGCCGGCAGGGGCCGCGCGGCGGCCGCCGGGGGCGTGGTGACGCGTTCTCGGGTCATCCCAGGCACGGCAGGCCGAACTCCTCCAGGAAGATCGCGAAGGTCGCGATGACGAGCAGGTAGTCCGTGTCGAGGTGCGGGTGCACGGTGCGGGCCCCCGAGGTCTGGCGGCGGATCAGCTCGGCGACGACGGCCGGGTCGAAGTAGCCCTGCCGGCGCACGGTCGCGGGCGAGAGCAGGTCGTCGAACCACTCGTCGCCGGCCAGGAGCAGTTCGGTGCTGGTCTGGCTGCGGAAGCCGAACTTGCGGCGGTCGAGCACCTCCTGCGGGACGAGGCCCTCGGCCGCGCGGCGCAGCACGGCCTTCTCCCGGCCGCCGGCCGTCATCAGGGACGGCGGGATCGAGGTCGCGTGCCGGACGACGTCCCTGGCCAGGAACGGGAAGCGCATCTCGACGGAGCTCGCCATGGCCATCCGGTCGCCGTGGTCGCCGAGCAGGTGGTCGGCGAGCCGCAGGTGGAAGTCCAGGTAGGAGCGCTGGTGCAGCGGGTGGCGCCCGATCAGGCGCTCCGGATCGACGAGGCGCTGGGAGGTGACCGAGAACGCGTCGAACTCCTCGGCCAGCGGGCCGCTGTAGAGCTGGCGGCGCAGGTCGTGGGCGGGCACCTGGTCGGTCTCGTAGCGCAGGTCCAGGCCCCACATCCGGTGGGCGGCCGCGCGTTCGAGCTGCTCCTCCAGGAGGTCGGCCGGGCCGCGGCCGGGGCCGCCGGTGTCGAACAGGTAGCCCGGGTAGCCGCCGAACAGCTCGTCGGCGCCCTCGCCGCTGAGCACCGCGACCGTGCCGGTGGCGCGGACCTCGCGGGCCAGCAGCATCGAGCAGACGTTGTAGGACTCCTTCACCGGGGTCTCGGCGTGCCGGACCATGGCGCCGAGCAGGCCGGCGGTGTCGGCGGCGTCGACGGGCACCTCGCGGTGGCGGGTGCCGATCTTGCCGGCCACCAGCCGCTGGTAGCGCGCCTCGTCGATGCTGCTGCCGGGGAAGGTGACCGCGTAGCTGGGCCACGCGTGGCCGGGGCGGCCGGCGGCCAGGAGCGCGCCGATCAGGCTGGAGTCCAGGCCGCCGCTGAGGTAGGTCCCGACGGGGACGTCCGCGACCGAGCGGGAGCGGACGGCGGCGTCGAGCAGGTCCCGGGTGCGGTCGGCGCAGGTGTCGAGGACGCGCGGGTCGCGCAGGGCGGCGGCGTCGCGGTGGCGGGCCTCGTCGTCCCAGAGCGGGTAGTCGAGGTCCCAGTAGCGCTCGGTGCGGTGGCCCGAGCGGTCCGCGACGAGCCGCTCGCCGGGGCGCAGCGACCTGATGCCCTCGAACATCGTCCGGGGGCTGACCAGTCCGGGCAGCGAGAGGACCTGGTCGAGTCCGCGCAGGTCGACCCGGCGGTCCACCAGCGGGTGGCACAGAATGCTCTTGACCTCGGAGGCGAAAACGATCCGGCCGGCCACCTCGGTGTAGAACAGCGGCAGCACTCCGCAATGGTCGCGGGCGAGCACGAGGCGGTCCTCGCGCCGGTCGTAGAGGGCGAAGGCGAACTGGCCGTCGAGGTGGCCGGTGAGTTCGGTGCCGTATTCCTCGTAGAGGTGGACCAGGACTTCCGTATCCGAACCGGAGCGGAATGTGTGGCCCTTTCTCCGGAGTTCCTCGCGCAGTTCCCGGTGGTTGAATATCTCGCCGTTGCACACCGAGACCACCGAGGAGTCCGGGGTGGCGTGGGGCTGTCCCCCGCCGGCCAGGTCGACCAGCGACAGGCGGCGGAACCCGGCGGTGAACGCGCCGGTCTCGCAGGTGGTGTGCGCGTCTGGCCCCCGGTGCACCAGCGCGTCGGTCATGGCCGTCAGGACGTCGGGGTCCAGGCCGGCCGGGTCGTCGAATCCGTAGACCCCGGCTATTCCGCACATCGAGCTCAGGCTCCTATCACCCGGTCGCCCACACGAATCCTGACGGAATCCGCTGTTCTTTCGATATGTCCGCCGGTCACATTAGGAGCGGCGCCGCACACGGGTCAACGATTTACCGCTCGTCCTTTGGGACAGAATCCCGGCCCTACCGGAGTACAGGTCGGTTCTCGACCTGCGGGCGGCGACGCGCGGCGCTTTCCCGGCCTAGCGTGAGGGCCGAACGATTTCGCGTGGCAACGACGGTGAGGTTGGAGACTATGCGCGTCCTCGGCTACAGCGGGCTGAACGGCGGACTGGAATTCAAGCGGGCGGCTTTCCCCGGGCTCGATCCCCGGCTGCACAGGTTCGCCCAGGGCTACGACTCGGCGGCGGCCCTGGTGATCGACGGCGAGGTCGTGGCCGCCGCCGCGGAGGAGCGGTTCACCGGCGAGAAGACCACCGGGTCGTTCCCGGCCAACGCGATCGCGTTCTGCCTGGAGCAGGGCGGGCTGAAACCCGACGACGTCGACGTCCTGGCGCACGGCTTCGCCTACGGGGAGCCGGCCGGCGGCGCCGGGAGCACCCACGCGGCCACCCGGTTCCGCGAGGTGTACTCGACGGAGTCGCAGATCGCCCTGGCCGAGAAGTTCCTTCCCGGCCGGCCCTGGGGCGACCGCTTCCGGCCCGTCCCGCACCACCTCGCCCACGCCGCGAGCACCTTCTACCCCAGCGGGTTCGAGGAGTCGCTGATCGTGGTGAGCGACGGGATGGGCGAGTCCGAGAGCCTCACCGTCGCGGTCGGCCGGGGCGAGGAGATCGAGGTCCTGCGCACCGTCCCGGCCATGCACTCGGTCGGGATCCTCTACAGCCTGGTGACCCACCACCTCGGCTTCGTCCCTTTCATGGACGAGTACAAGGTGATGGGTCTCGCGCCCTACGGGGACCCCCAGCGCTACTACGACCGCTTCGCCGACATGGTGCGGCTGCGGGAGGACGGCACGTACACCGTCCCCGTGCTGGCCCGGGACCGCACGGCCTTCGAGCACGAGACCCACGAGGGCGTCCTGCGCGAACTGGCGGCCGTGCTCGGCCCCGCGCGGCTCCCGGGGCAGCCCTCGACCCAGGAGCACGCCGACATCGCCGCGGCCCTCCAGGCGATCACCGAGCAGTCGATGCTGCACGTCCTGCGCGCGGCCCGCGAGCGCACCGGCCTCAGCCGGCTCTGCCTGGCCGGCGGCGTCGCGCTCAACTGCACGCTCAACGGCCTCGTGTCGCGCAGCCGGCTGTTCGACGACGTCTTCGTCCAGCCGGCCTCCAGCGACGACGGCACCGCGATCGGCGCGGCGCTCGCGGCGGACGCCACCGCCGCCGCCGGGGCCGGGCGGATGTCCATGCCGTACTGGGGACCCGGGTTCTCCGACGAGGAGCTGGCGGCGGCGGTCGGCGAGCCGGCGGGCTGCACCGTCGAGGAATACGCCACCGACGCCGAACTCGCCGAGCGGGTCTCGGAGCTGCTGGCCGACGGCCGGATCACCGCGTGGGTCCAGGGCCGGATGGAGTTCGGCCCCCGCGCGCTCGGCAACCGCAGCATCCTCGCCGACCCGCGGACCGAGGCCATGCGCGACCGCCTCAACGAGGTGGTCAAGGAGCGCGAGAGCTTCCGGCCGTTCGCGCCGGTGGTCCGCGTCCAGGACGCCGGCGAGTACTTCGAGATCGAGCCCGGCACCGAATCCCGGTACGCCCACATGCTGTTCGTGACGCAGACCCGCGCCGAGCGCCGCGACGACCTCGGCGCGGTCACCCACGTCGACGGCAGCGCGCGCGTCCAGGTGCTCCACCCGGAGAGCAACCCGCGGTTCTTCGAGCTGATCGGCGCCTTCGGCCGCCGCACCGGCACCCCGGTGGTGCTCAACACCTCGTTCAACCTGCGCGGCCAGCCGATCATCGCGACCCCGCAGGAGGCCCTGCGGACGTTCCTGCGCTCGAAGCTGGACGCCCTCGTCCTCGGCCGGACCGTCGTCGTCAAGGGCGCCGAGGAGTCGATCGCCGATGTCGGCTAGCCCCTTCCCGTCCCCGGCCGCCCACGCGACCCTGCCGCCCGACCCGCCCCGCCCGCCCGTGCC
>NZ_JBHWGD010000103.1:0-23243 GCF_042733235.1 Kitasatospora sp. NPDC059722 | reverse complement strand
CCCCCCCCCCCCCCCCCCACACACCACCCCCCCCCCCCAAAAAAAAACCTCTTTAATGATAAGGAGACCACCGAGATCTACACGTGCATTGTCGTCGGCAGCGACAGATGTGTATCAGAGACACGCCCAGGGGCGGCGGCGGGGGTCAGGCGACGGCGCCGGCCGTGCGGCGGCCGCGGCGCAGCGCGAGGGCGCCCGCGCCGATCCCGCCGAGCAGCAGGACCGCGCCCGAGGCCAGACCGCCGCCGGACAGGGACAGCCCGCCGCCGCCGGTGTGCACGCCGCCGTGCGGGGCCTTGTGCTCCTCGCCCTTGTCGCCGTAGGCGTCGTTGCCCTTGTGCTCGTCCGAGCCCTTGTGCTCCTCGGTGGAGGAGGAGCCCTTGTGGTCGCTCGTGCCCTTGTGCTCGTCGGAGCCGGTGCCCTTGTCGGAGCCGGTGCCCTTGTCGGGCTGCTTCTCCTGCCAGGTGAGGTTCTTGCCCTGGTCGGCGGATCCGTCCGCGAAGGCCATGGGGGTGCCGACGGTCAGGACGGCGGCGACGGCCGCCCCGGCGAGCAGCGTGCGTGCAGAACGCATGAGGATGATCCTTCCGGCGCGCCGGCCCGCGACGCCCGGCGGGGTTGCCGGGCAAGGGGACTCGCGGGGAATGCGCGCCTGATCCACCGTCAACCACCGTGCCGACGCCTGCCACCGGAGGCGTGCGGGGCCCGCGCGCCCGGTGCGCCTTTCGGATGGACTCCCGGGCGTGTTCACCCGGGTGCGCGGGCGATCCGGGTGAACGGGGGTTACGGCGGCCACGAGCCGTCGGTGCGCGAGGGCGGCTCCGGGCACGCGTGGGCCCGCCCCCGGCGGGTGGCCGGGGGCGGGCCCAAAGGGTCGCGGGGGCGCTGCGGAGCTCAGCGGTCCCAGCGGTAGAACTCGCGCGCCATCGCGTCCTTGGGCTCGCGCCAGGTGGCGGGGTCGTACGCCTGGACGTAGGCGGTGAGGCGGTCGCTGACGGTCCGGAACTCCGGGTGCCCGACGACCTTGGCGACGGCCGGGCCCGGCGGGCGGTCGGCCTCGATGAGGTGCAGGTAGACGTCGCCGAACTGGAAGAGGCTGCGGCCGGTGACGCCGATCAGGTGCGGCAGGTCGCCGCGGTCGGACTCGGCGAACACCTCGGCGATGTCGGGGGCCGCCTCCGGCTTCATCCGGGCGACGATCAGAGCGCGGTGCACGCCGCTCACCTCTCCCCGGCCCGCAGCTCGACCTTCTCGCGGATCAGCTGCATCTGGATCCGGGAGTTCTTGTTGATGTGGTTGACCATGCCGTCGTCGTCCACCGGGGCGGTGGGCTTCATCGCGAAGTCCTGGATCCAGCGCATCCTCGTCCCGGCCGGGACCTCGGCGTACTCCCAGCGGATCTCCATGAACTCGAACGGGCCGGGCTCGACCCGGCGGGCGCGCACCGCGAGCGAGGACTTGTCGGTGGTGCGCTCGGAGACCCAGCTCCACACCTGGCCGTTCTCGTCCGGGTGCATGGTGAGCCGGAAGCGGACGCTGTCGCCGTCGCGCTCCAGGACGTCGACGGAGGCGTACTCGCTGAACAGCTCCGGCCAGTTCTCCAGGTCGTTGGTCATCTCCCAGACCAGGTCGAGCGGAGCGGCGATGACGATCTCGTTGTCGGTGTGTCCGGGCATGTCAGGCACCGGCCTTCGTCGCGAGGGAGGCGTTGACGAGCTGCACGAACTCGGCCGGGGTCTTGGCGGACTCGGCGCCCGAGGTGACCTTGAGGCCGTGCCGGTTCTCCAGCTCGCCGACGACGCCGAGCAGGCCGAGCGAATCGACGCCGAAGTCGTCGAAGTAGGAGCCGGGGCGCTCCAGGTCGCCGGGTTCGACGGTGACGCCGGCCCGCGCCTGGAGCAGGGCGGCCAGTTCGGGGTAACTGAGGGTGTTGCTCACGGGGTGTCCCTTCTCAGAACGGGGTGGTTCAGGGCCGCTCACCGCGCCGGAGCACCAGCGCGGAGTTGGAGCCCATCAGCCCGCGGCTGAGCACCAGTGCGGTGCGCAGCTCGGCCGGCCGGGCGCGGCCGGTCACCAGGGCGAGGTCGTGGCAGACCTCGGTGACGTTGGGGGTGGGCGGGAGCACGCCGTCCTCCATGGCGAGGACGGCGGCGGCGACGTCCAGCAGCGGGGCGCCGCAGTAGGCGCGGCCGGTGCCGGTCTTGGGCGCGGTGACCGGGACGCGTTCGGCGGCCGGGCCCAGGGCGTCGGCGAGGGCGAGGGCCTCGGCCCGGTCGGCGGCCGGGACGCCGAGCGCGTCCGCGAAGACCACGTCGACCTCCTCGGGTGCGATCCGGGCCTCGTCCAGGGCTATCCGGATCGCGGCGGCCAGGCCCTCGCGGGACTCCTCCCACCGGGAGGCGCCGGTGAAGGTGGCGCCGTGCCCGGCCAGGTGGGCGCGGACGGCGGCCCCGCGACGACGCGCGGTCCGCTCGTCCTCCAGCAGCAGCATCGCGCCGCCCTCGGCGGGGGAGAAGCCGCAGGCCTGCGCGGTGAACGGCAGGTAGGCCCGGTCGGGCTGCTCGGCGAGGCTGAGCTCGGGGTAGCCGAGCTGGCAGACCATCGAGTACGGCGCGAGCGGGGCCTCGGCCGCGCCGGCCACCACCGCGTCGGCGCCGTGCTCGATCGAGCGGGCGGCGTGGGCGAGCGCGTCCAGGCCGCCGGCCTCGTCGCTGGCGACGACCCCGCAGGGGCCCTTGTAGCCGCCGCGGATGGAGATCTGTCCGGTGCTGGCCGCGTAGAACCAGGCGATGGACTGGTAGGGGCCGACGAACCGGGGCCCCTGGCCCCAGAGCTGCTGGAGCTCGCGCTGGCCGAACTCGCCGCCGCCGGAGCCGGCCGCGGTCACCACGCCGACGGCGTAGGGCTGTTCCGGGTCCGGTGTGAAGCGGGCGTCGGCCACGGCCAGGTCCGCGGCGGCCATCGCGTAGTGCGTGAAGCGGTCGGTCTGCACCAGGTAGCGGCTGTCGATCACGGCCTGCGGGTCGAAGTCCCGCACCTGTCCGGCGACGCGCAGCGGCAGCGCGGTGCAGCCCTCGCGGGATATCCGGTCGAGGACGCTCACGCCCTGCCTGGTGGCCTTCCAGAAGGCGTCGGCCCCGACACCGTTCGGTGCCACCACGCCGATGCCGGTGACCACCGCCCGGCGGCCCTGCTGACGTGACGTCATGGATCTCACCCCGTTCTTTTGAGCACGACGGCGGACTGGAATCCGCCGAATCCGCTGCCGACCGAGAGGATGTGGCTCAGCGGCAGCTCGCGCGCGGTGCGCGGCACGTAGTCGAGGTCGCACTCCGGGTCGGGAGTCTCGTAGTTGGCGGTCGGCGGCACGACGCCGTGGGCGAGCGCCAGCGTGCAGGCGACGACCTCGATGGCGCCGATCGCGCCGAGCGAGTGCCCGACCATCGACTTGATCGAGCTCATCGGCGTTCCGTAGGCGTGCCGGCCGAGCGAGCGCTTGACGGCGGCGGTCTCGTGCCGGTCGTTCTGCTTGGTGCCCGAGCCGTGCGCGTTGACGTAGTCGACGTCGGTGGTGTTCACCCGGGCGTGGGCGAGCGCGTCGTCGATCGCCCGGGACATCTCCAGCCCCTCCTGGGTGAGGCCGGTCATGTGGTAGGCGTTGCCGTAGGTGGCGAAGCCGCCGACCTCGCCGTAGACGCGGGCGCCGCGGCGGCGGGCGTGCTCCAGCTCCTCCAGCACCAGGACGGCGCCGCCCTCGCCGAGGACGAAGCCGTCCCGGTGGGCGTCGAAGGGGCGGGAGGCGTGCGCCGGGTCGTCGTTGCGCTCGCTGGTGGCCTTGATGGCGTCGAAGCACGCGACGGTGATCGGCGAGATCGGGGAGTCGGAGGCGCCGGCGACGCAGATGTCGGCGCGTCCCTCCTCGACGGCCCGGAAGCCGTAGCCGATCGCGTCCAGGCCGGAGGTGCAGCCGGTGGAGACGGTCTGCACCGGGCCGTGCGCGCCGATCCGTTCGGCCACCGCGGAGGCCAGCGTGCTGGGCGCGAACGCCCGGTGCAGCTGGGGCTCGGCCTGCCGGTGGTCGACGTCCCAGCGGGCGCCGGCCGAGCTGACCAGGGCGTAGTCGTGCTCCAGCCGGGTGGTGCCGCCGACGGCGGTGCCGAGCGAGACGGCGATCCGCCACGGGTCCTCGGCGGCGAGGTCCAGGCCCGCGTCGGCGACCGCCTCGCCGGCCGCCACCATCGCGAACTGCACGTAGCGGTCGGCCCGTTGGACGTCCTCGGGGCCGAGCCCGTGCGCCGCCGGGTCGAAGTCGCACTCGGCGGCGATCCGGGAGCGGAACCCGGTGGGGTCGAAGAGCGTGATGCCCCGGGTGGCGGTGCGGCCGGAGGTGAGGAGGTCCCAGAAGGCCGGGACCCCGACCCCGCCGGGCGCCACCACGCCGATCCCGGTGACGGCGACCCGCCGGGTCACGAGGCCACCTTGGCGTGTTCCGGCGGGCCGGACGCGGCGGACCCGTCGGTGCCCGCGTGCTCCTCGGTGCTCACGTGGCCGAGGTCGGGGCGCGGGGCGAGCGGCCCGAGGTGGAAGACCATCCGGGCCTCGGTGGTGCCGACGTTGCGGAAGCGGTGGCGCATGTTGATCGGGATCATCAGGCCGTGGTCGGGCTTGAGGGCGCGGGTCTCGCCGTCCAGGTCCACCTCCAGGTCGCCGGAGACGACGAACACGAACTCCTCGGAGTACGGGTGGTAGTGCTCGGCGATCCGTTCCCCGGGCTTGACGATGGCCAGGCCCATGAAGCCGCTGGTCGCCCCGCAGG
The DNA here is from genome assembly GCF_042733235.1 of Kitasatospora sp. NPDC059722. Classification (NCBI taxonomy): domain Bacteria; kingdom Bacillati; phylum Actinomycetota; class Actinomycetes; order Kitasatosporales; family Streptomycetaceae; genus Kitasatospora; species Kitasatospora sp. NPDC059722. The sequence goes on along the minus strand of NZ_JBHWGD010000103.1, from coordinate 18,427 downwards.
TGGTCGGGGTGAGCATGGTGCGCAGCTCGGCGCCGTGGCGGCGGTTCTCCGGAGCCTCGTCGACGTGGACGATCCGTGGGTACTGCGTGGACATGGTGTTTCCTCCGGGAATGTGACGGATCGTCAGTTCGACTGTGAGCTGCGGTCGGTGATCGGGGTCATGCCGCGGGCGGCGAGGAACGCGCGCAGGCCGGCGACGGTGCGCAGGTCGCACTCCGCGCCGAGGTCGAGCAGCCGGGCGAGCGCCGCGGCCTCCGCGTCGCCGGCCACGCCGAGCGCGGCGCCCGGGTCAGCCTCGGCGGGCACCCGCAGGTCCACCAGGCGCACGACGACGTCGTCGCGCTGGAACACGGTGCTCGCCGCGACCGGGCCGGTCGGGTCGGCGGTGGCGAGGTCGTCGTGGCCGGCCAGCAGCTCGGTGACGGCCGTGCCGGAGCCCGGGCGGACCGGGTAGAGCACGGCGTGCCGGTGCAGCCGCCCCGACGAGGGCGCGGTGGCGATCGCCTGCTCCTTGGCCGGCAGCGCGGCGCGGGCGAAGAAGGCGCGCGCGGACTGCGGGTCGCCGAGCTGCCGGGCCTCCTCCAGGTACGGGTTGATGGCCTCCTCGACGGCCCGCACCTCGGGCTGCATCGCGACGTGGCGCAGCGCGTCGCCGAGGCTGCCGGTCACCTCGACGGCCCGCACGACCCGGTTGCCGTGCATGAACAGCGAGGTGCGGCGCAGCCGGGTGTGCTCGTCCACGTCGGCCTTGGGGGAGGTGTAGCCGGCCAGGATCCGGGCCACCTCGGGCTCGCTGCCGGGCTTGACCGTGAAGGTCAGCGCGTGGCGGACGACCCCGTCGGGGCCGGGCTCGGCCTTGGGCGGGCCGACGTGGCCGACGGGCTCGCTGCGCGGCAGGCCCGGCGGCACCTCCACCGGGGCCCGGGTGCCGGTGGCGCCGCCGGCGGCGGAGGTCTCGCGCAGGACGACGTAGCGCATCGAGCGGAAGTTGTCGCTGACGCAGCCGTGCATGGGCTTGACCATCTCCCGGTGGGCGTCGCTGTCGACCCACTGCAGGAACGTGTCCTGGTCCTCCCACTCGCTGGTGATCAGCCACTGCCGGGGGTCGTTGATCGACTGGCACAGCTGGTCGCTGACGTGGCCGGGCACCGCGGCCACCTGGTGGCGCAGCTGCTCGTAGACGTCCAGGAAGCGCTGCTGCGCGCCGTCCTGGATCTCCAGCATCAGGACGACCCGCAGCCGGGTCTCGGACTCGGCGTGCTGCGGCGCCTGCGGTTCGGACAGAGTTGTCATGATCCACTTTCTGCTCTGGGCCGCACGCTGCGGGCCGTACTCCGGCCGCGTCCGGCAGGGCGCTCCCGGCCCGGGGGAGGGCGGTGCGATGGCGGTCGGCCCGGGCCGTCGGCGCCAGGCCTGAGGTCGATCGTGCGCGGCGCGTCCGGGGGCGCGCGAGATTTGCGGGCCATCCGGGCGAAGGGGCGGCACAAGCCGGCTCCGGCGGGGGATGGAAGATCGGGGCGGCCGCCGCTGCGGGCCCCTTCGAGGGCGGCGCCGGGCCCACGTGCCGGGCCGCGGAATCCCCGTACAGGGTGGAGCAATTGATGAATCCGAAGGTAGACGACCGGGTGCCGGTCCTGATCGTGGGCGGCTCGCTGGTCGGGCTGTCGGCCTCGCTCTTCCTCGGCCGACTGGGGGTCAGACACCTCCTGGTCGAGAAGCACACCGACACCTCGCGTCACCCGCGTGGCCGAGGCAACAACGTCCGCACCATGGAGCTGTACCGGGTGGCCGGGATCGAGCCGGCGATCCGCGAGGCGGCCTCGGTGCTGGCCCCGAACCACGGCATCCTCCAGGCGCCCTCGCTGACCGGCGAGGAGCAGGAGTGGCTGTTCCGGGAGATCGACCCGGGCGGGCGGCTGGCCGCCTTCAGCCCCAGCTCGTGGTGCCTGTGCAGCCAGAACGACCTGGAGCCGGTGCTGCTGCGCGCGGCCCGCGACCTCGGCGGCGACATCCGCTTCGGCACCGAGCTGGTCTCCTTCGAGCAGGACGCCGACGGCGTCACCTCGGTGCTGCGCAGCCGGGAGACCGGCGAGGAGCGGGTGGTGCGCTCGGAGTACCTGGTGGCCGCGGACGGCCCGCGCAGCCCGGTGCGCGAGCGGCTGGGCATCGGGCAGACCGGCAAGGGCGAGCTGTTCCACAACGTCAGCATCACCTTCCGGGCCAAGCGGCTGGCCGAGGCCGTCGGCGACCGGCACTTCATCGCCTGCTACCTCACCAACCCGGAGGCGGACGGCGCGCTGCTGCCGGTGGACAACCGGGAGGAGTGGGTCTTCCACGCGCCGTGGCACCCCGAGCACGGCGAGCCGCTGGAGGCGTTCACCGACGAGCGGTGCGAGCGGCACATCCGCACCGCCGTCGGCATGCCGGAGCTGGACGTCGAGGTGACCGGCAGGGCGCCGTGGCACGCGGCCGAGCGGGTCGCCGAGAGCTACGGCACCGGGCGGGTCTTCCTCGCCGGGGACTCGGCGCACGAGATGTCGCCGACCGGCGCGTTCGGCTCCAACACCGGCATCCAGGACGCGCACAACCTGGCCTGGAAGCTGGCCGCCGTGCTGTGCGGCTGGGCCGGGCCCGGCCTGCTGGAGACGTACGGGCGGGAGCGGCGGCCGGTGGCGCGGGTGACCGGCGAGCGCGCCTCGGCCCGCTCGGCCGAGCACAGCCACCCCGGGTACGCGGTCGTGCCGGGCGTCGGGCGGCAGGCCGGGGTGCTGGCGGTGGCGCTGGGCTACCGCTACCCGCGGGGCGCGGTGGCCGGGGCGGACCCGGCGGGCGAGGTCGTCCCGGAGAAGTTCGAGTCGGCTGGCGAGCCCGGCAGCCGCGCGCCGCACCAGTGGCTGGTGTGCGCGGGCGTCCGGCTGTCCACGCTGGACCTGTACGAGCAGGCGATGGTGCTGCTCACCGGGCCGGACGGCGAGGCCTGGCGCGCGGGCGCCCGGCGGGCGGCGGACGCGCTGGCCGTCCCGATGGACGCGTACCGGATCGGCGACGACGCGGAGGACGACCTGGCGCCGGAGCCGGGCACGGACTTCGCCGAGCTGCACGGCATCGGCCCGGACGGCGCGGTGCTGGTGCGCCCGGACGGCTTCGTCGCGTGGCGCTCGCCGGGCGCGGTCGACGATCCGCAGGCGGCGGTGGCGGCGGCGCTGAAGGCCGTGCTCGACCTCTGACGGGCGAAGGTGACGCGCACGGATGACGTGCACGCCTGATGCGCACGGCCTGATGCGCACGGCCTCCGGCGGGCACGGATGCCGCACACGGACGGGCCCGTCGGTCGCTGCTCGACCGGCGGGCCCGCCGTTGGGGTGCGTAAGGCTCGGGTTGTTCAGGGGCGTTCGGTCAGGATCTCGTGGCCGGGTTCCGGCGGCCGGGGCCGTGTGGTGGGGCCCCGGGGCCGGGAGCGGCCGATCGGGAGCGGGGAGTCAGCCCCGCCCCGCGGATCAGTGACCGCCCGCGTCGACCACCTCCACGTCGGCGACCTCGCGCTCGATCTCCTCGGCCGGCAGGGCGACGCGGATCGCCCAGTAGTAGATGCCGAGCGCGAAGACCGCGACGATGCCCATGTCGTACCACATCGGGATCCGGCCGGTGCCGTCCCCGAAACCGCCCTGCCAGGAGACCAGGCCCAGGCCGATCAGGTAGACCGGCAGCCACTGCGCGGCCTTCCAGTTCAGGCGCGGGGCGTTCGGCAGGCCCTTCTTGATCGCGTAGGCCGCGTAGCTGCCGAGCAGGACGTAGCCGAGCACGATGGCGATGCCCAGGCGGGACAGGGTCTGCCAGCCGGACCAGTAGATGATGAGGCTGGCGACCACGAACGCGGCCGGCGAGACGACCCCGCCCGCCGGGAGGCGGTAGGAGCGCTCACGGTCGGGCAGCCGGCGGCGCAGGGCACCGAAGGCCAGCGGGGCGCCGGCGTACATCAGCACGCTGGCGGAGGTGATGAAGCCGACCAGCTCCTGCCAGCTGGGGAAGGGCAGGAAGCAGACGACGCCGGTGACGAAGGAGATGATCAGGCCGAACCACGGCACGCCGTTCTTGTCCAGGCGCTCGAACTTCTGCGGGGCGTAGCCGTTGCGGCTCAGGCCGTAGGAGATGCGCGAGGTGGCGGTGGTGTAGATCAGGCCGGTGCCACCGGGGGAGATGATGGCGTCCATGTACAGCACCCAGGACAGCCAGCCGAGGCCGACCAGGGTGGCCAGGCCCGCGAAGGGGCCGTCGATGCCGGGGAAGTCGAGCTTGGCCCAGCCGTTGGCGAAGGCGCTGACCGGCAGGGCGCCGATGAAGACGACCTGGAGCAGGGTGTAGATCAGGGTGCCGATGGCGACCGACCCGAGCACGGCGCGGGGGATGTCGCGGCGGGGGTTGCGGCTCTCACCGGCGATCTGGATGGCCTGCTCGAAGCCGAGCAGCGCGAAGATGATGCCGCTGGTGCTGATCGCGGCGAGCACGCCCTTGGCGCCGAACGGCGCGAAGCCGTGCGAGGTGAAGTTCGAGCTGTGGAAGCTGGTGATCGCGAGGACGAAGATCGTGAAAAGCGGGACGAAGATCTTCAGCCAGGTCGCCACGCTGTTCGTACGCGCAAGGACCCGTACGCCGAGGAAGTTGACCGCGACGAACACCGCCATCAGGGCGGTCGCGACGACGAAGCCGCTGGTGGTGAGGGTGCCGTTGGCGTTTTGGAGGCCGTCGGCGAAGGACCAGTGCTTGGCGTAGCCGATCATCGCCTCGACCTCGATCGGGGCGACGGTGGCGGCCTGGAGCCAGGAGAACCAGCCGAAGGACATGCCGGCGAGGCCGCCGAAGGCGTAGTGCGGGTAGCGCGCGGTGCCGCCCGAGACCGGGAAGAGCCCGCCGAGTTCGGCGTGCACGAACGCCAGCAGGACGATCGCGACGGCGCCGATGCCCCAGGAGATGATCGCGGCCGGGCCTGCGGCGGTGACGGCGTTCTTGGCGCCGAACAGCCAGCCCGAGCCGATGATCGAGCCGACCGAGGCCCACATGAGGCCGATGAGACCGACGTTCCGGCGGAGCGTCCGGTGGGTGGTACCGGACCCGGAGCCGGTGCTCTGTCCCGGCGGGGATACCTGGTTGGTGGAGACCATGGGAATTCTCTCTGTGTGTGGGGGCCCCGGCAGGCGGAGCAGCTCTGGAGAGTTGCCACACAGTAGGGCTATTCATAGGCCTATGCACAGATTTCATTACTGAATGTTTACTTACTTTTCCGGACATTCTCGCTGGTAGGGGGTGTGAGGGTTTCGGGCGCATTACGTGACTCGTCGGTAGGTTCACTATTTGAGCCGGAATTGAGCTTCGGGTGGTCGATCATGCATCATGGTCGACACGCCGTTTTATAGAAATGGTGATCCCTGCATAGTGATGCAGTCGGCCCGGGTGGATGGCCGACCAGGACACCGTTGAGTCGCCCGCGGGCGTGTGATCAACTTCCTCCGGTCCACACGAACGCAAGGGGGGAAGCACCACATGATCGAACTCGCCGACAGGCCGATGACCTGGGTCATGGCCGGGGACAGCATCACGCAGGCCGTCCTGCACACGCACGGGGCCCGGGGGTGGGTGGAGCACGTGCAGGAGCGCGTGTGCTGGCAGCTCGACCGGCTGACGGACATCGTCGTGAACTCCGGCGTCTCGGCCTGGCGGGCCATCGACGTGCTCGGGGCGTACGACTTCGTCATCGGCCGGTTCCGGCCGGACGTGCTGTCGCTGTCGCTCGGCACCAACGACGTGCGGGCCGGGCTCGCCGGGCTCGGGGAGTTCCGCGACGCCATGGGGGAGATCATCGAGCGGTCCGCCGGTGCGCAGATCGTGCTGCACACGCCGCTGCTCGTCAGTCAGGACGCGCTGCCGGCGCGGGCCGAGCTGCCCGCCTACTGCCAGGCCGTCCGCGAGCTCGCCGCCGGGACCGGGGCGCTGCTCGTCGACCACGAGGCCCACTGGCGCGCCGAGTTCGGCGACGTCGCCCCGATCGCGTGGCTGGACGACCCGGCCCACCCGAACGCCGTCGGGCACCTGCAGATGGCCAACCACACGCTGCGCACCCTCGGGCTGGGGGAGCTCACCGACCTGTGAGGTACGGGTTTCGGCCGCCGGCTCGGGTCAGAGCCGGCGGTGGGTGCCCGGGGTGTGGCCGAAGGTGTGGCGGAAGGCGTCGATGAAGGCGCTGGCGGAGGACCAGCCGCACAGGTGGGCCACGGTGGTCACGGGGGTGTCCTCGGCGAGGAGGGTGAGGGCGTGGTAGAGCCGTAGGTGGGTGCGCCAGCGGGGGAACGTCATGCCCAGGTCGGTGCGGAAGAGCCGGGACAGGGTGCGTTCGCTCGCGCCGACCTCGCGGCCGAGGGCGGCGAGGGTGCGGTCGTCGGCCGGGTCGGTGTGCAGGAGGCCGCACACGGCGGTCAGCGTCGGGTCGGTGGGGGCCGGCAGGTGGAGGGGCTCCTGGGCCGAGACGCTCAGCTGGTCGAGCAGGACGGCTCGCAGGCGGGCGCGCGGCGGGGTGTCGGGGGTGTCGCCGGTCTCGTCGGGGTGCCGCGTGTATTCCAGGATCAGCTCGCGGAGCAGGGGGCTGACGGTGAGCACTGTGGGCCTGTCCAGGGCCAGCGGGTTGCTGTCGGCGGGCAGGCCGACCAGGTGCAACTCCAGCTCGCCGTGGGCCTGGTGGGAGTGGACCGTGCCCGCGGGGACCCAGATCGCGCGGTCGGCCGGTGCCACCCAGGTGCCCGCGTGGGTGGTGATGGCCAGGGCGCCGCGGCCGGCGTAGGCGATCTGGTGGTCGTCGTGGCGGTGGGCGTCGATGGCCGCCCCGCGAGTGAGCCGGCGGGTGCTCGTGGGGGCCACGGGCGTGTGGCGGATTTCCGTCATTGCTTGGCAGATTATCGGAAGCCCGACAGCGGGGCGCGGCGTGAGCATGAGGGCGTGCCCACCAACGACAAGGCGCCCGAGCGCGCCATCCCCCTCCTCGCCGTCGGCCACGCCTGCGTCGACGTCTACCAGGGCGCCGTGACCGCGCTGGTCCCGTTCTTCGTCGCCGAGCGCGCCTACACGTACGCCGCCGCCTCCGGCATCGTGCTCGCGGCCTCTCTGCTCTCCTCCGTGGCGCAGCCCCTGTTCGGCGCGCTCACCGACCGTCGCCCGTTGCCCTGGCTGCTGCCCGTGGCCACCCTCCTCGGCGGGCTCGGGATCGCGCTGAGCGGCCTGGGTGACAGTTACGCGCTGACGCTCGCGTTCGTCGCGGTGTCCGGCCTGGGCGTCGCCGCCTACCACCCGGAGTCGGCGCGGGTCGCCCGCAAGGCCGGGCGGGGCAGCCACACGGCGATGAGCTGGTTCTCCGTCGGCGGGAACGTCGGGTTCGCGCTGGCGCCCCTGCTGGTGTCCGCGGTGGTCGCCACCGGCGGCCTGCGGTGGACGCCGCTGCTCGTCGTGCCGGCCGTCGTGGGCGGTGCGCTGTGCCTGCCCGCGCTGCGTGCGGTCGGCGTGGCACGGCCGACGGCGGGTGCGGGTGCGGGTGCCGGGCCGGCGGGGGCCAACGACGTGCGCTCGTTCCTGCGGCTGTCGGTGGCGGTGGTCTGCCGGTCCGTGGTGTTCATCGGGCTGAGCACGTTCATCACGTTCTACGCCCGCGAGCGGACCGGCGGCGGCACGACGGCGGGCACCGCGGCGCTGTTCGTGCTGTACGCCGGCGGCGCGGTCGGCACGGTGCTGGGCGGCCGGCTGGCTGAGCGCTGGGACCGCGTCACCGTGGTGCGGCGCTCGTACCTGCTGAGCGCCCTCGCCGTCGCGGGGATCGTGTACGTGCCGGGGCCGGCGTTCTTCCTGTTCGTGGCGCTGGCCTCGGCCGGGCTCTACGTGCCCTTCTCGCTCCACGTGACGCTCGGGCAGGACTACCTGCCGAGCCGCGTCGGCACGGCGAGCGGCGTGACGCTCGGCCTGGCGGTGAGCGTCGGCGGTGTCGTGAGCCCGCTCCTCGGCGCGGCTGCCGACGCGACCTCGCTCCGGACGGCGCTCGTACCGCTGATCGTGCTGCCCGTCGTCTCCTGGCTGGCGATCCGCACCCTGCCCGAACCGGCCGTGCCGCGGAGCGCTCCCGCGCCGACGCCCGTCAGGCGGTGAAGCCGTCGGTCGTGAAGCTGTCGGCCGTGAAGCTGCCGAGGAAGCGCAGCGCCTCCTCGGCCGGGCTCCCGGGCGGCGCGGTGTAGACGACGAGCATGTGGTGCGCGGCGCCCGGGGCCTGGAAGGTCTCGTAGTCGAGTGTCACGTCGCCGACCAGGGGGTGCCGGAAGCGCTTGGGCCCGTGGCTCTTCTCGTGCACGTGGTGCCCGGCCCACAGGGTGCGGAACTCGGCACTGCCCAGCGAGAGTTGGCCGACCAGTCGGACGAGCCCGGGATCGTGCGGGCGGCGCCCCGCGGCCATGCGGAGGATGCCGACGGTCGTGCGCGCGGCCTCCTCCCAGTCGAGGTGGACCTCGCGGGCGTGCGGGTCGAGGAAGATCCGGCGGGCCATGTTCCGCTCGCCCGGCGGGAGTCGGGGGAAGTCGGCGATCAGGGCGGCGGCCGGCCGGTTCCAGGCGAGGACGTCGCTGCGGTCGTTCATGATGACGGCCGGCGTGGTCGGCATGGCCTCCACGACGCTCCGAAGTGCCGGGCGCAGCACGTCGGTCCGCTGGGATCCGGCGGCAGTCCGGCGGGGCGGTCGGGCCAGATCGTACAGGTGGGCGCGCTCGGCGGGGCCGAGCCGGAGGGCGCGGCTCAGCGCGTCGAGCACCTCGTCGGACGGGCGGTCGGCGCGGCCCTGCTCCAGCCGCACGTAGTAGTCGGTGCTGAGGCCCACGAGTTCGGCGACCTCCTCGCGGCGCAGCCCCGGTACGCGGCGGCGGCCGGTGGGCGGCAGGCCCGCGTCGGCGGGGGACACCAGGGCGCGGCGGGCGCGGAGGTAGTCGCCGAGGCTGCCGGCGAGGGTGGTCGGGTCGGGCATGCGGTCCAGTATGGGCGCGGAGCGGCGGGCGTGCCTGGACCTGTCAGTCCCAGGGAACGCCGGCCCGGGGGTGTGGCAGTCCCTTCATCCACGGCCCGGCCTGGCGAACGATCGACGCATGACTACCCCCAACTCCCGGAGCCGGGACGGCTACTGGGCGACGGTCGGCGCGGTCGGCGGCGCGAGCGCGATGCTGCCGTTCTCGGTGACCGGCGCCGCCGTCGCGCTTCCGACCATGGCCGCGCACCTGGACGCCTCCGTCGGTGCCGCCCAGTGGATGCTCAACGCCTTCAACATCACCTTCGCCGCCCTGCCGCTCGCCGCGGGCGCCCTCGCCGACCGGCTCGGCCGGCGCCGCGTGCTGCTCACCGGCATCGCACTGGTCGGCGCGCTGTCGCTGCTGATCGCGCTCGCGCCGTCGATGGCGGTCGTCGACGCCGCGCGGGCGGTGCAGGGGTGCGGGGCCGCGGCCGTCCTGGCGTCGGGCGCGGCGGTGCTCGCCCACTCCACGGCCGGGCGGCGCCGGCAACTGGCGTTCGGGATCCTGGGCACGTCCTTCGGGACGGGCCTGGCCGTCGGGCCACTGGCGGCGGGCGCGCTGGTGGAGGCGGCCGGCTGGCGGGCGGTCTTCCTGCTCGTCGCGGCCGGGTCGGTGCCGGCCTGGCTGCTGGCGACCCGGGCGCCGGAGTCGCGCAACCCCGAGCGCCCGCGCTTCGACCTCGCCGGGCTGCTCTGCTTCACCGCCGGGCTCGCCGCCCTGTCCTACGCGCTCGTCCGGGCGGGGGCGGCCGGCTGGACGGCGCCGGGCACGCTGCTGCCGCTCGGCGGCGCCGTCCTGCTGGTGGTGCTGTTCGGGGCGGTGGAACTCCGCCTGGCCGGGCGGGCGATGTTCGACGTCCGGCTGTTCCGGCGGCCCGAGTTCCTCGCCGTCGTGTGCCAGCCCTTCACCGTGACCCTCGGCTTCGTGGTGCTGCTGGTCCACCTCCCCGCCTACCTCCAGGGCGTGGGCGGCCGGAGCGTCCTGGCCAGCGGGCTCCTGCTGCTGCCGATGACGGCGCCGGTCCTGCTGCTGCCCCTCGTCGCGGGCCGGCTCGCGGCGGCGACCTCGGTACGGGCGGTGCTGACCGCCGCCTCCGTGCTGATCGCGGCGGGTGCGCTGCTGCTCGCCGTCGTGCGGTTCGATGCGCTGTGGTCGGCGCTGTTGCCGTTCGGGGCGGGCGTCGGGCTGGCGTTCGGAGTGATGGACAACGCGGCCGTCGGCACCGTCCCGGTCGAGCACGCGGGCGCCGCCGCCGGGATCTTCAACACCATGCGGATCGCCGGCGAGTCCGTCGCCGTCTCCGGGGCGGCGGCGCTCCTGACCACGCTGACCGCCGCCCGCCTGCCGGGCCTCCCGCCCGGCGAGGCGGCGCACCTCGCGGGCCGGGCCGTCCAGGGACAGGTGGACGCGGCCCGGCGCGCCGCCCTGGCCGAGGGGTTCACCGGCGCGCTGCACACCCTCGGCCTGCTGCTCGCCGTCCTGTCCGCGCTGGGCGCGGTGCTCACGTACGTCGCGCTGGACCCTCGGCGCACGCCGCGGACCGGGGAGGCGGCGCCGTCCTCGGCGAGGCCGGTGGAGGGGCTCGGGCCGGCGAGGGAGAGGTTTGTCGGGTAGGCCGACTCCGTGTCGTGGACGGGCGGTTGCGTGGCCGGTGAGGGTCCCGCTACGCCCGCTACGTTCGCTACCCCCGCTCGACCAGGTCGGACGGGTCGGTGTTCGCCCCGCACAGCAGGACGGCGACGCGCTCGCCCGCCACCCCGTCGAGCGCCGCCAGGGCCGTGGAGGCCGCGAACTCGACGGCGATCCGGCGCTCGTCCCACAGCCGCCGCCGGGCCCGGACGATCGCCTCGTCGGGCACCAGCACCGACCGCACGCCCTCGTGCGCGGCCGCCGCGACGGCGAGGGCGGTCGCCCGGCGGGCGCCCAGCGCGTCCTGGGCCACCGACGCCACCGGGACGTCCACCGGGCGGCCCGCCTCCAGCGCCGCGTTGAGCGCCCGGCTGCCCTCCGGCTCCACCGCCACCACGCGGATCCCGTGCTCGCGCGCCGCCACGGCGACCCCGGCGAACAGCCCGCCGCCGCCCACCGACACCACCACCGTGTCCAGGCCCGGCACCTGGGAGCGGATCTCCTCCAGCACGGTCCCGGCGCCGGCGGCGATCAGGGGGTGGTCGTAGGCGTGCGAGGCCAGGGCCCCGCCGGTCGCCGCGAACTCCTCGCACGCGGCGAGCGCCTCCGCGTACTCCCGCCCGACCAGCCGCACCTCGGCGCCGTACGAGCGGAGCCGGCCCAGCTTCACCGGCGAGGCCGTCTCGGGCAGGAACACCGTGGCCCGGACGCCGAGTTCACGGGCCGCCCAGGCGCAGGCGAGGCCGGCGTTGCCGCCCGACGCGATGGTCACGCCGGCGTCGGGGAGGGTGCCGGCCTCGGCGTGGGCGAGGAGGAAGTTCTGCGCGCCGCGCGCCTTGAAGCTCCCGGTGTGCTGCAGGAACTCCAGCGCCAGCCACGTCCGTTCGCCCTCGTCCCCGCGCGCCACGACCACCGGCCGCACCCGCCCGGCGATCCGCTGCCCGGCCGCCTTCACCGCGTCGTACGTCAACTGCTCCATCGCGCCCGCTCCTTCGCTCCAGCCGCCACGGTGACGACCGTACGTCGGAGCGGCGGCCGGAGGAAAGATCACGATCATCCGGACGCGGGGTGAGGCGTAGGCTTGGCTCCATGCGTCTCGTGATCCTCCCGCCGCCCGTCCGCTAGCGGGCGGCCCTCTCCACTGAATCACCGCCCGGCGGCCTTCTGCTCGCCGTCGGGGCGGTCGGTGCCGCCCGCGTCATCCGCGGAATCCGACCGGCACCTCATCGTGGAGAAACGACGCATGACCTCGCATGCCGCCGTGCCGTTCCGGCACGGACTGCTGTCCATCTCGGCCGCCGCCGTCGCCTGGGGCGTGGGCGGGGCCGTTGCAGCCCTGCTGCTGCGCACCAGCGGGCTGGGCCCGGTGGCCGTCTCGTTCTGGCGCTTCGCCGTCGCGGCGCTCTGCCTGGCGGTACTGCCACGCCGTGAACGCCGGAGGACACCCCGCCGGGCCGCGGTGCTGACCGGGATCGGGCTGGCGGTCAGCCAGTGCGCCTACTTCGGCTCGGTCCGCTTCGCGGGGCTCGGTCTCGGCACCCTGATCACCATCGGCGCCGGCCCGGTGCTGACGAGCCTCGGCGCGCACGTCCTGCTGGGCGAGCGCCTGACCCGGCGGGCCGCCGTCGCCGTCGTGTCGGCGCTCGGCGGGCTGGCCCTGCTGGTGGCCGCGCCGGCGGCGGGGCCGCGACCGGCGCTGGGCGTCGGCCTGGCGCTGCTGGCGGGCGCCGGGCAGAGCGGGCTCACGCTGTGGGCGCGCGGCGGCGGCTCGGCGCGGGCCAGCACCGGTGCGTTCACGACCGGGCTGCTCTGCCTGCTGCCGCTCGCCGCGGTCGAGGGCGTCCTGCCGACGGCGGGGGACCCGGCGCTGACCGGGGGAGCGCTGCTGTTCCTCGGGACGGTGCCCACGCTGTTCGCCTACCGCTGGTACTTCACCGGCCTGGCCGTCGTCCCGGGCACCACGGCCGCTGTGCTGGTGCTGCTCGAACCGGCGACGGCGGCGGTGATCGGCGTGGCCTTCCTCGGCGAGCCGCTCACCGCGGGCCTGCTGGCCGGCTCGGCCCTGCTCCTCGTCGCGATCGCGGCCCTCGCCCGGGAGTGACGTGGTCTACGAGGCCGCGACGGGGTACTCCCACTCCGTCGCGGCCGTTCCGTCGACGGTCAGCAGGTGTTCGGCGATCTCCAGGGGGACGGCCACCAGGGGGACGCCGGAGTCCAGGGGGATGCGGACCCGGTGGGCGGCGCCGAGGGCGGTCACCTCGACCACGGCGGTCGTCGCGCCGGTGAGGGACACGGCGTCCAGGCGGGGCACGAGGTCGGGGCGGCCGACGTCGGCGGGATAGCCGGTGAGGGTGAAGAGGAGGTCGCCGAGGTCGTCCAGGAGGTCGGCCCAGACCAGGAGCGGCGGCGCCGGAGCGGTGACCGGGAGCCGGGTGAGCGGGCCCGGGTCCGGTGCGGCCCAGCCGCCTTCGGGCGCGAGGGCGGCGTGGAGGTCGTCGCGCGTGGCGGTCACCGGCAGGTGGGCGGCCGGGTCCGGGCCCGTCGTCGTGATCGCGACGTCACCGCCGGCGGGGAAGGCGATCCGGGTCAGGCGGCGGGTGCCGTCGGTGTTGGTGCGCTGGAGCGCGGCGGCCTCGCGCAGGAAGCCGCCGCGTCGCAGTCGGGGTTGTCGCTCCATACCGGTGGGAACGATCGTCAGGCGCCGTTGACGGCGTTCTTCACCCAGTCCGGGCAGCGGTCGGCGTAGCCGATGCAGTAGGCGGTGATGACGCCCTTGACGTTGCCGTAGTTCACCGTCACCTGCACGTGGGTGAAGTCGACGACCTTGCAGGTGCGCCACCAGGCCCAGCCGGAGCAGCGGACGTGGTTGACCAGGGTGAGGTAGTTCCACGTGGTCGCCGACTGTTGCTTCGGCCAGCCGGGCTCGGGGTAGCGGGTGGTCGCGCGGACCGCGCTGACGGTGAGGTTGTGCTTCTGCTGGATCTTGGTGTAGCCCCAGGTGGCGGTGCCCCGGCGGAGGTTGACCGTGCGGTGGTCCTTGGAGGTCCAGCTGGCCACCAGGTCGTAGGCCGGGTCGCCGGCGAGCCGCGGGGTGAGGGCGGCGGCGCCCGGGGCATCGTCCGAGGCCGAGTCGTCGGAGGCGGAGTCGTCGGAGTCGTCCGGCGCGGTGCCCCGGGCGTACGCCTGGAGGAGGCCGGGGTCGACGCCGTGGTCGCGGGTCAGCTCGTCGACGGTCAGCTGCCCGCCCTCGGTCAGGGTGTCGTCGCCGAAGACCGCGACGGACACGCCGGCGTCGTCGGTCCGGTCCGGCGCCGGTGCGGACGGGGAAGCGGCGAGAGCGGAGGGAGCGGCCAGGATCAGGGCGGCCAGGACGGCTGCCGTACCGAGGGCGGGGCGGAGCGCGGAGCGGGACAAGTCCTCACCAGCTTCCTAGGAAGAGGGGCCTTGGGAGACGGTCCTTGGCTGTGTCCATGGCGGACGGACGCACACTATGCGCGGTGGACGGCCGCCCGCTACTGGAATATCTCCCAACTTCCCTTCGGTCGAGTGGGATTGACGCCTCCAATGATCTCAGGTCACCGACCGCAGGGTCGGCGGCCCCGGCGTGAGGGCGCGCAGGACCAGGTCGATGCGGACGCGCGCCGCGCCGGCCCGCTGGAGGGCGGCGGCGACGGCCCGCAGCTCCTCCGGTCCGGTGCAGGAGAGGCGGAGTTCGAGGTCGGCGTCGCCGGCCAGGGCGAGGCCGCTCTGGACGGCCGGGTGCTCGGCCGCGAGGCGGTCGAAGTCGAGGGGGACGGGCCCGAAGCTGACCCGGGCGATCGCGTGCAGGGCCCGGGCCGGTTCGGGCCGTCCTGCGGCGGGCTCCTCGTCGCCCGGGACCAGTTGGAGGGCGGTCACCGGTGCTGGAGCTGTGCGGTCGGGGCCGGGGCGGGCTGTGCGGCGGGGGCGGCGACGGGCGGGGCCACCAGCCGCGGGTCGAGGACGAGGGCGTCGACGCCGAGCGGGGCGGTGAGCTCGCGCAGGGCGGCCTCGCCGAGCTCGGTGTGGGCCTGGTCCGGTCCGAGGAGGGCGGTGAGCGCCTCGGGGGTGGAGAAACCGACGGCGCAGCGGCGGCCGTCGCGCAGGCGGAAGAGGCGGAGGGCGTTCGTGCTTCCGGTGCCGTGACCGAGGTGGTTGACGGTGACCGGAACGTGCCAGACGACGCGGGCCATGCGGGTGCTCCCCAATGGAGTGGTGGTGCCTGCCGGAACTGCTCCCTTCGAAGCTAGGCCGGGATCGGCCGCGCGTCGCCGGTCCTGACGCAGCGTTGACCGAATGAGGTGGCGTGTTGACGCACTCCTGACGGCCGACTCACCCAACTGGACTACACCACTCCGTATCCTTCCCCAAACGTCCGCATCGAATGATAGTTTGCGCGATGATAGGGAAGTCGGGAAGGATGGTTGCAGGTGGCGCAGTACTACTCGGTGGAACAGGTGGCCGAACTGCTGGGCCTCCACGTGCGCACGGTCCGCGGCTACATCCGTGACGGCCGCCTCGCGGCGACCAGGATCGGCAAGCAGTACCGGATCGCCCGCGCCGACCTGGAAGCCCTCACCGGCGCCCCGGTCGTCGCGGAGAGTGCCAGGGGGCGCGGCGCCGAGGTCTCGTCCGTCGTGCGGATCGAGGAGATCGACCGCGCGCGGGCGGACCG
The DNA here is from genome assembly GCF_042733235.1 of Kitasatospora sp. NPDC059722. Lineage (NCBI taxonomy): Bacteria > Bacillati > Actinomycetota > Actinomycetes > Kitasatosporales > Streptomycetaceae > Kitasatospora > Kitasatospora sp. NPDC059722. Next base: position 3,025 of record NZ_JBHWGD010000103.1, on the reverse strand, counting down.
GCTGACCACCACCGTGCTCGCGGCCATCGCCGGCCCGCGCGAGGGCGGCCGGCCGCTGCACGTGGAGACCGTCCTCGACGAGGAGGCGCAGACCCTGCGGCTCGTCATCCTCGGTGATCCGGCCGACACCGCCGCGGTGCTCACCATCGTCCACACGCTGACCAGGGAGTTGTGACATGTCCGACCCGACGTTCCTCCGGCTGGCCGCCGACGGCGCCCCGCTCCGCAGTGAACAGGACGCGATGGACGCGATCGCCGACGCCTGGGGCCGGGAGGCGACCTGGGTGATCGTGCCCGCGGCCCGGCTGCACCCGGACTTCTTCGCGCTGAGCACCCGCGTCGCCGGCGGCATCGTCCAGAAGTTCGTCAACTACCGGATGGGTCTCGTCGTCCTCGGCGACATCGCCCACCACGTGGCCGCGAGCAATGCCCTGCGCGACTTCGTCCGGGAGAGCAACCGCGGCACCCAGCTCTGGTTCCTGGCCGACGAGACCGAGCTGGCGGCCAGGTTCGCCGCGGGCTAGCCCCCTCCGGTTGCCGTGCGGGCGCCCCGGGACGACGGTGGAACCGACCGCCGGCGCGCCCCCGGGGCACCCGGCGCGCGCTCCGGGGCGGGGGGAGGTGGAGCGAGGGGGCCGGGACGAGATATCTTGACGTCAAGACGTTGGAGACGTGAAGCGGAGTTTCGATGACTGACTCGACCATCATCTATACGCACACCGACGAGGCTCCGGCCCTGGCGACCTACTCGTTCCTGCCGGTCGTCCAGGCCTACGCCTCGACGGCGGGCGTGCGCGTGGAGACCCGCGACATCTCCCTGGCCGGGCGGATCATCGCGAGCTTCCCGGAGCGTCTGGCCGAGGGCCAGCGGATCGGTGACGCCCTCGCCGAGCTGGGCGAGCTGGCCAAGACCCCGGACGCCAACATCATCAAGCTGCCGAACATCTCGGCCTCCGTGCCGCAGCTGAAGGCCGCCATCGCCGAGCTGCAGGCCCAGGGCTACGCCCTGCCGGACTACCCGGACGACCCGCGGACCGACGAGGACAAGGACGTCCGCGCCCGCTACGACAAGGTCAAGGGCAGCGCCGTCAACCCGGTCCTGCGCGAGGGCAACTCCGACCGCCGCGCCCCGCTGTCGGTCAAGAACTACGCCAAGACCCACCCGCACCGCATGGGCGCCTGGTCGGCCGACTCCAAGACCAACGTCGCCACCATGGGCGAGAACGACTTCCGTTCCACCGAGAAGTCGGCCGTGATCACCGCCGACGGCGCCCTGCGCATCGAGCTGGTCGGCCAGGACGGCACCACCACCGTCCTGCGCGAGAAGGTCCCGGTGCTGGCCGGCGAGGTCGTCGACGCCTCGGTCCTGCGCGCCGCCGCCCTGAACGACTTCCTGGCCGCCCAGGTGGCCCGCGCCAAGGCCGAGGGCGTCCTGTTCTCGGTGCACCTCAAGGCCACCATGATGAAGGTCTCCGACCCGATCGTGTTCGGCCACGTCGTGCGCGCCTTCTTCCCGAAGACCTTCGCCCGGTACGGCGAGGCGCTGACCGCCGCCGGCCTGAACCCGAACAACGGCCTCGGCGGCATCCTGGCCGGCCTCGACGCGCTGGCGAACGGCGCCGAGATCAAGGCCTCGTTCGACGCCGAGCTGGCCGAGGGCCCGGCCCTGGCCATGGTCGACTCGGACAAGGGCATCACCAACCTGCACGTCCCGAGCGACGTCATCGTCGACGCCTCGATGCCGGCCATGATCCGCACCTCCGGCCACATGTGGGGCCCGGACGGCCAGGAGGCCGACACCCTGGCCGTGCTGCCGGACAGCAGCTACGCCGGCGTGTACCAGGCCGTCATCGACGACTGCCGCGCCCACGGCGCCCTGGACCCGGCCACCATCGGCTCGGTCCCGAACGTCGGCCTGATGGCCCAGAAGGCCGAGGAGTACGGCAGCCACGACAAGACCTTCGAGATCGCCGAGGCCGGGACCGTCCGCCTGGTCGACGCCGAGGGCGAGGTCGTGCTGGAGCAGGCCGTGCAGCCGGGCGACATCTTCCGCGCCTGCCAGACCAAGGACCTGCCGATCCAGGACTGGGTCAAGCTGGCCGTCACCCGCGCCCGCGCCACCGGCGACCCGGCCGTGTTCTGGCTGGACGCCGAGCGCGCCCACGACGCCGTGCTGATCGAGAAGGTCAACACGTACCTGCCGGAGCACGACACCACCGGCCTGCAGATCGAGATCATGTCCCCGGTCGAGGCCACCACGTTCTCGCTGGAGCGCATCCGCCGCGGCGAGAACACCATCTCGGTCACCGGCAACGTGCTGCGCGACTACCTGACCGACCTGTTCCCGATCCTGGAGCTGGGCACCAGCGCCAAGATGCTGTCGGTCGTCCCGCTGATGGCGGGCGGCGGCCTGTTCGAGACCGGCGCCGGCGGCTCCGCCCCGAAGCACGTCCAGCAGCTGGTCAAGGAGAACTACCTGCGCTGGGACAGCCTGGGCGAGTTCTTCGCGCTGGCCGCGAGCTTCGAGCACCTGGCCGCCAGCACCGGCAACGCCCGCGCCAAGGTCCTGGCCGACACCCTGGACCGCGCCACCGGCACCTTCCTCAACGAGGACAAGTCGCCGAGCCGCCGCCTCGGTGGCATCGACAACCGCGGCAGCCACTTCTACCTGGCCACGTACTGGGCCCAGGAGCTGGCCGGGCAGACCGAGGACGCCGAGCTGGCCCAGGCGTTCGAGGGCCTCGCCAAGGCGCTCACCGAGCAGGAGCAGACCATCGTCGAGGAGCTCGTCGCCGTGCAGGGCTCGGCCGTCGACCTCGGTGGCTACTACCAGCCCGACCCGGCCAAGGCCGCGGCCGTGATGCGCCCGTCGAAGACCTTCAACGACGCGCTGGCCAACCTCGGCTGACCGAGGCCGAGTTGAACCACCGGGCGGGGCCGCCGGGGCCGGGGGGGGCCCCGGGGGGCCCGCGGGGCGGCGAGCGGGATGGTGCGGGAGGAGCGTCGGGGGGGAGCGCGGCGGGGT
>NZ_JBHWGD010000102.1:0-23245 GCF_042733235.1 Kitasatospora sp. NPDC059722 | reverse complement strand
GCCCCCCGGCGCGCGCGGGCGCGCCCGGGGCGGCCGCCCCGCCCCCCCCCCCCCCGGGGGCGCCGCCCGGGGGGGGCCCCCCCCCGCGCCCGGCCACCACCACAACACCGCGATCGTGCGCTACGTCGAGGCGGCGGAGGCCGAGTTGATGCGCACCCGCGGCATCACCGGCTACTTCGGCGCGGCCCCGCGCGTCCGCTACGAGGCCGACTTCAGCGCGCCGCTGTGGTTCGGCCAGGAGGTGACGACCGAGCTCACCGTCGAACGCATCGGCACGACGTCCATCACCCTCCGCTTCGAAATCCGCGCGGAGGACGGCCGACTCGCCGCCTCGGGACGGTACGTGGCGGTGCACGTCCCCCGCGGCGAGCGCACGAGCACCCCGTGGCCCGCAGCGTGGGTCGAGGCCTGGTCGTCAGGGAAGGAGGATCACGTGTAGCCGCGCCTGGTAGCCGCCGTTGGACCCGCCGGCGACGAGGGCGTCCGGCCCGACGGCGAGGCCGCTGAGCTGCTCCTCGGCGACGGTCGTGCTCTCCTCCGGGACGGTCTCGCCGGTCGCGGCGTCGACGGAGAGGATCTGCGCCTTGTTCGGGGCGTTGTCCTTCACCGCGTAGAACCGGCTGCCGTCCGCCCCGGCCCGGGCCGTGTTCACGGTCGAGCCCTCGGGGGCGAGCGTGACGTGCCGGCTCACCGTGTCGGTTACGGGGTCGATGAGGTCGCCCCGGCCGGACGAGCCCCCGTCGACGGCGAAGAGCCGCGTGCCGTCCGGGGAGAAGGCCAGGTCGAACTCGGCGGCCGAGACCGTCCCGGCCACGGTGCCGACGAGGGTCGGGCCGGCCGTCCTCCAGTGCTGGATGCCGCTTGAGGTGCCGATGTACAGGTCCCGCCCGCCCGGTCGCACCACCGGGGCACCCGCGCCGCTGGAGGGCAGCGGGACGGAGCCGGTGAACACCCGCCGAGCGGTGTCGAAGGTCAGCATCCGGCCCGGGCCCGGCTTCTGCTTGTAGTGGATCGGCCCGCGCTGCGACACGTACACCGTGCCGCCGTCCGCGCCGACGGCCAGCCCGAGCGCCGGGCCGGCGCTCCAGCGCGCCGGGCGCGGCTGGTCGGGCAGCACGACGGTCGCGAGCACGGCCCTCCCCGCGGTGTCGACGACGACGAGCCGCTGCCCGTCCGCGACGTACAGCCGCGAACCGTCCGCGCTGAGCGCGGCGTTGACGCCCCACTCCAGCGCGCCCAGCCCCACCCGCCCCCGCGTCGCGCCCGTCCGGACGTCCACCGCCTTGACGCTCACGCTGCCGTCGCTCTCGACGGCGACGACGTACAGCGTGCCGCCGTCCGGGCTGACGAGCGGCACCGGCCGCTCGCCGCTCACCGTCACGACGGTCTCGCCCGCGGGCGCGGCCTGCGCCGCCGCGGTGCCCGTCGGTCCGAGCACGACGACGGCCGCCAGAGCCGCGATGCGCATCCTCCTGGACATGCTTCTCCTCCCCTTGCTGCGTATGCGATCCCCCAACGGGCACGCTAGCGGACGGAGTTGACATCTGTCAGTCAATTCTCCGCTTGAGGAGAAGATGTGATGGACGGTCAGGCCTGCGCGGTGGGCCGGACGACGATCTCGCTGACGTCGACGCCCTCCGGCTGCCCGATCGCGTAGCCGATGGCCGAGGCGATCGCCGACGGCGGCATGGCGATCTCGTCGCGCTGCCGGGTCATCGCGGCGGCCGCCTCGGGGCTCGCCCCCTTGCCGACCCCTTCGGTATGGGTGAAGCCGGGCGAGACGAGGGTGACGCGCAGATCGGGCCCGGACTCCTGCCGCAGCCCCTCGGTGAGCACCTTCACCGCCGTCTTGGTCGCCGCATAGACGCCCTGCGGCGACTTGACGACATACGCGGCGGTGGACGCGACGTTGACGAACTGGCCGGAGCACTGGCGACGGAAGACGGGCAGGGCCGCCCCGATGCCGTTGAGCAGGCCGGTGATGTGGGTGGCCACCATGGCGTCCCAGTCGTCCTGGCGCAGGTCGTCGAACGGCGAGACGGCCATCGTGCCCGCGTTGGAGACGAGGACGTCGAGCCGGCCGTACCGCTCGACGGCGGTGTCCGTCAGCCGCTGGAGGTCCTCGCGGCGCGTGACGTCGACGATGACACCGACGGCGGTGCCGCCCTTCGCCGTGATGCCGTCCACGACGGCGGCCAGCCGGTCCTCGCGCCGGGCCCCGAGCACGAGCCGGGCGCCCTCCTCGGCGAGGTACGTCGCGGTCGCCTCGCCGATGCCGCTGCTGGCGCCCGTGATCGCGATGACCTTGCCCTGGATACCCGACATGATCGGCCCCTTCCCCTGGCTGCGTGCGGGTCGTCACCACGACCCACAGTGAAAGCGGAGATGCCCCCACTTATTCCCACGCTAAGTGGGGATGCCTCCGTTTAGCAAGTCGATAGGCTGCCGCCAGACCTCCGGGAAGGGATGGCACCACCGATGAGCGACGTAGCGCCGCGACCGCTGCGGGCCGACGCGCAGCGCAACCGGGAGAAGATCCTCACGGCCGCCGTGCGCGTCTTCACGACGGAGGGCCTGGACGCCCACCTGGAGCGCATCGCCAAGGAGGCCGGCGTCGGCAGCGCGACGCTGTACCGCAACTTCCCCACCCGCGAGGCCCTCGTCGAAGCGGTCTACCGCAACGAGGTGGCCCACCTGTGCGAGGCCGCCCCCGCCCTGCTCTCGCAGGAGCCGCCCATGGAGGCCCTGCGGGCATGGACGCGCCTCTTCCTGGACTACGTCACCGCCAAGTACGGCATGATCGACGCCCTGCGGGCGATCGCCGCCACCGGGAACAGCCCCTACGGGCACAGCCGGGAGATGATCCAGGCCGCCATCACGTCGCTGATGGACGCCTGCACGGCCGCCGGGGCGATCCGCACCGACATCCGGCCCACCGACGTCTTCGCCGCCCTCGAAGGCATCGCCCTCACCTCGGCGGGCACCGAACACCGGCCGCAGGCGGAGCGCCTGCTCGACCTCGTGCTGGACGGCCTCACCGTCCGTCCGTAACGCCTCGCGGGCGGCCTCAGGCGGCGACCAGCGCCAGCCGGATCCAGCGCTCGGCCTCCGCCGTCGCGACCGTCACGTCGAACGCGTCCGGGTCGGTGGCGCCCTGGACGACGAGGCCCTTGACCAGGCCCACCATGGCCAGCGCGAACGCCCCGGGGTCCAGCGCCGCCCGCACCTCGCCCCCGGCCACGCCGTGCCGGACGACGTCGGCCACCCACGCCCGCGTACGGGCGTCCAGTTCCGCGACCGCCGCCGTCAGCTCGGACGCCCCCGCGAGCGCCTCCGCCCCGAGGACGACGAACGCCCGCCCCAGGTCGGTGGGCTTCCGCACCCCCTCCAGGCACCCCCGGACGAACCCGCACAGCTCGTCCACCGCCCCGGCACCGCTGCGCTCGGGCGCGGCGGCGGCCATCGCCTCCGCCAGCGCCTCCTCCTGCAGCCGGGCCAGCAGGGCGGCCTTCGAGCCGAAGTAGTGCGACGCCAGCCCCCGGCTGAAGCCCGCCTCCTCCCCCACCCGCGCGAGCGTGACGCCGGCACTGCCGTGCTCGGCGATCAGCCGGGCCGCGGCGGCGATCAGGGCGGCCTCGGCCTGGGCGCGCCGCTCGGCCTGGGTGCGGCGGGACGGGGTGCCCGGAGAAGCGGCGTCCGGACCATCGTGCGTGGGCATGGCACCATGCTAGTGTCGAACTTGCTTGTTGACCAACAAGTAAGTGTGCGGGGCGGGCCCGGAGACGATCCCCCGGCCGCGCCGCCCCCGTCGGAAGGGAAGATCCGGATGACCGCCACGATGCTCGCCGGCCGCCTCGACGTCACGAAGGGCACGTTCGCCGTCGAGGAGGTGCCCGTCCCGGTGCCCGGCCCCGGCGAGGTCCTGATCAAGGTCGAGGCGGCGGGCGTCTGCCTGTCCGACGTGCACCTGATCGACGGCACCCTCAAGCCCTTCTACCTCCCCGGCGACAAGGTGACCCTCGGCCACGAGGTCGCCGGCACCGTCCACACCCTCGGCGAGGGCGTCACCACCGCCGCCGTCGGCGACCGCGTCCTCCTCCAGGCCGGCGAGCACCGGGACGGCGTCGTCTTCACCCGCGGCGTCGACTACGACGGCGGCTGGGCCGAGTACAGCCTCGCGACCGCCACCACCCTCGTGCCGATCCCCGACGAACTCCCCTTCGAGCAGGCCTGCTTCATCCCCGACGCGGTCTCCACCCCGTGGGCCGCCATCACCGCCACCGGCGCCGTCCGCCCGGCCGAGGCCGTCGGTGTCTGGGGCGTCGGCGGACTCGGCGCCCACGGCGTCCAACTCCTGCGCGCCATCGGCGCCTTCCCCATCGTCGCCGTCGACCCCCTCCCCGCCGCCCGCGAACGCGCCCTCGCCTTCGGCGCCGACGCCGCCCTCGACCCCCTCGACCCCGGGTTCGCCGCCCAGCTGCGCGAGGCCACCGGCGGCCGCCCGCTCGCCGCCGCCTTCGACTTCGCCGGCGCGGCCGCCGTACGCGAGCAGGCGATGGCCGCCCTCGGCGAACGCGGCCGCCTGGTCCTGGTCGGCCTCACCGACCAGCCCCTCACCATCACCAAGGGCACCATGGTCAGCTTCCTGCGCCAGGAGATCCGCGGCCACTACGGTTCCCAGTCCCAGGACGTGATCGACCTCGTCGCCCTCACGCGCGGCGGCCGCCTCGACTTCTCCCGCTCGGTCAGCGGCACCTTCCCGCTCGCCGACGCCGCCAAGGCCGTCGAAGCCCTGGAACAGAAGGCGGGCAACCCGATCCGGCTGATCCTCAAGCCCTGAGGGAATGTCATCATGACGGCGTGACTGACTCGGTGCACAACAACCTTGACGGACAGGTCACGGGGAATGTGATCCAGGCGCACACCGTCAACAACTACGCGCCCCCTTCGCCCGCCGAGGACGAACTGGCCAGACACGTGCTCGTCCAATGGGAAGACGAGGCCAACGCCCGCCGGTTGACCGGTTCCGTACGCATGCCGGTTCGCTGGGACGCACGGCAACTCGGCGCCCTCGAAGAGCCGATCGACACTGACGAGGCACTCTCCCGGATCCGGACGCTCGACCCCGCCCGGCTGGTCATCACCGGACCCGCCGGAGCGGGGAAGTCGTCCCTGGCAGTGCTCCTCGTCCTCGACCTGCTGCACCACCGGAAGTCGGGGGATCCCGTTCCCGTCCTGCTGTCGCTCTCGGGCTGGACGCCCAAGAAGAACCTTCAGGACTGGGTCATCGAGCGCATCCAGCAGGACTACCGGGCCGCGGCGCGCCCTGCGTGGAATCACGAGGTGCAGTCGCTGGTCACCGGGAAGAGAGTCATCCCCATCCTGGACGGCCTCGATGAGCTCATGTCCCTCTCCGGCCAGGAGGTCGTCCTCGGAATCGACGGCTGGCGCGCGAACACCAAGGTGCCCCTGGTCCTGCTGTCGCGGCCGGAAGCGATCGAGAAGATTCCCCCGGACTCCGAGCTCCGGCACATCCCGGTGATCCAGGCCTGTCCGATGTCCCCGGAAGCCGGACGGCACTATCTCACCGGGAAATGCCGTAAGGACCAACTTCCCCAGTGGGAAGAAGTCTTCGAGCAGATCACACGAAGTCCTGACGGACCCGTCGCAGCCGCCTTCTCCTCGCCCCTGATGCTCTGGCTCGCGACGAAGGTCTACGCGAGCGGGGCCCGAGATCCTCGCGAACTCCTCGACTCCGCGAGGTTTCCGACACGCGCGGACGTCGAAGGCCACCTCCTCGACGAGTTGATCCCCGCCGTTTACTCGCGGGCCCCGGCATCCGCCTCCAAATCCAAGCCCGTCCGCCGGTGCAGTGTGAAGGACGCCCGGACGTACCACGGCTTCCTGGCCCGGCAGTTGATCCGCCGCCGGACCCAGGACATCGCGTGGTGGCAGCTGCGCGGCGTGGTCACGCATCCCCTCGCATGGGGCGGCATCGTCCTCACGGCCGTCCTGACGCTCCTCTCCCTCGACCGGCTCCTGTGGCCCGGCACCACCACCGAAGCGATCGACCTCGTCGCCGAGTTGGCCACCATCTCCACCGTCCTCGGACGCACCACCGCCCGGCACCTGTTCCCCGGCCTCGACGGCCGCCCGCGCCGGCCGGCCGCACCCAGGATCCAGGTCATCATGGCCCTGCTCGCCGCAAGCCTCGTCGGTGCGGCAACGGTCGTTCCGGGCGGCGTCCCCGCGGTCGTGCCCACCGTCGCCCTGCCCACGCTGTCGGGCCTCCTCCTCACGCGGCGGGCCGAGTACGACACGGCCACGAAGCCCAGGATGCTGCTCGCCGACGAACGGCGGATCGCCCTGATCGAGGCGGCGGTCGTCGCACCCGCCATCGCCGGGCTCTCGATGGCGGTCTTCTCCCAGACCCACGACACTCCCCTCATCCCCACCGTGTCCTTCCTCACCGCCTGGTCCTGCTCGGCCCTGGCCCTCGTCGCGATGAGCCGATGGGGGCGCTGGACCGCCACGCGGGTCGAACTGTGGCTGTTCGGGCGCCTTCCGTGGGACGTGATGGGTTTCCTGGAGGACGCACACGGACTGGGCCTGCTGCGCCAGGTCGGCGGCGTCCACCAGTACCGGCACACCGAACTGCGCCGGCGCCTCGCCGGAGCGGACGCCGACCGGTCCGCGGCCGAGGCGTGGACACCGCGCACCGTCCTCATGCGCAGCAGCGCCCACACCGTCCGCACCGTGTGGTTCCTCGCCCTCGACCTCGCAATGCCGGTCCTCGCGTACCTCTCCGTCGCCTCGCCGCTCACTGCACACGACGGCCCGAGAGCGGACTGGCAGCAGAGCTGGGACCTGTTCCGCAGGCACCAGTTCCAGTTCGTGGGGGTGACGGTCACGCTCGTCCTGATGGCGGTCGCCCTGTGGGCCGTGGCCACGAGGCTCCGGATCGACGCCGAGACGGTCGAGATCAACCGGGGCCGCAAACTTCGAGTGCGGTGGGAGGACGTGACTGCGGTGCGGGTTCACGGGACCGACGGCGACGTCCTGCCGAACCAGTACCACGTCGCCTTGGAGCTCAAAGAGGGCCTGACCGTCCCGAAGGCCCTCACGGACTCGAAAGGCTGGGCCCGCATCTGGGATCTCGGCCCGACCCGCGCCCTCCCCCTCGACCTCGAAGCCGCCCTCGCCTACTTCGCCGGCGACCGCTGGAAGGGCAGCGGTGACGGGTGGGACCACCGACAAGGTCCCTCTGACGCCCTGGAGGAAGCCGGCCGTCGGGCCCGGCCCTGAGCGGGCGGGGCCCGAAGGGCTGGGGCGTCAGCGGTTGTCGTGGAGGTCCTGGTGCATCTGCGGCTGGTCGTCCTGGTCGTGGGTGAGGGCGTACCGCTCGACCTTGCTGAACGCCTCGGACACGGCTCCGAGGATGTCCTTGTACGGGTTGACGCCCGTGACCTGCTTGGCGGCGCCGCCGAGCAGGCCGCCACCGATGCCGCTGACGATGCCGTGGCCGGCGGCCGCGACCTTGCCCGCCTCCGACAGCGGCGTCCGGTCCAGGCCGGCCATGTCGGCGTACTTGTCGGTGAGGGCGACGCGGGAGAGGGCGAGGTAGGCGTCGCTCATTCCCGGCTTGAGGAAGTCCCGGTAGAACCTGACGGCCTGGGCGGTCATGAAGACGCCGTCCTCCGACTTCCGCCATTCCCGGTCGCGTTCCTGGTTCCACAGCCGTTCGAGCTCATCGGCGTCCTTGGGCAGCTGCCACCTCTCCGGGGTGCCGAGGTAGTGGTTGACGTAGTGCCAGGCGCAGACGAAGCCGCGGGCGTCGTCCTTCGACACGTCGATCCCGAGGTTCCGCATGGCCTGCAGGATCTGGGTGCTGAAGACGCAGGCGGCACCGGTCGTGTACTTCTGCGAGACCGGCTCGCCCCACTTCGCGTAGTCCCACTCCCCGCTCTTCTTGTGCAGCTGCCGCACCGAGGCGTGGACCAGGCGCACCTTGGTGACGTTCGCGGCCAGGGTGCCGTTGCGCAGGGCGTCCTTGTCGCCCATGTCGATGAACAGCCGGCTGGACTGCGAGAGCCGTCGGCCGGGCCCTTCCACGCCGCCCAGGCGGCCGGTCGAGCGCAGGGTGAACGCGCCGGTCGGGGAGAGGTAGGTGCCGATGAGGCCGACGGTGCCCTGAAGCATGGACGCCTCGCCGTGGTGGTGGGCGAAGAAGCCCTCGGCGGCCTTGACGTCGGCCTCGCTCCAGTCCGGCGGCGGCGCCGTCGCCTCGCGCAGGAAGTCGGCCAGCCGGTCGGGCAGTCGGGAGAGGTCCTGCCCGGGCTTGAGGGTGCCCACGGTGCGGAAGAGGGCGTTGACCCCGTCGATCTCCCTCTTCTCGATCAGCTCCGAGACCAGGGCGTCGGCCTCCGGGTCGCCGACCGTGCTCGCTGCCTCGAGTTCGGCCGTGACCGTTGCGGCTGTCAGTGCCACCAGCAGTACCTCGTTTCTGGGGTTCGGGTGCGTCCCGCGCCACGAGGCAATCGAGTTCGTGCTCGCATGATGCCCTGGCGGCAGGGGGTGTGCGCGAGCGTACTGTTCATCAGGCATACGGACGATCGCTCGAATGGGGGACCCCGGCGCGCGCCCTGTCCGCAGGGGGCGCACACCAGGGAAGCGTGAACTCGCGCTACCCCGCCGGGACCGGGCGGTGCGGGAGGTCGGTGGGGTTGTCGGGGCCGAGGGAGAAGGTCGGGGCGGGCGTCGGGTGCATGGGCGGCGGGGTGGTCACGGCCGTGCTCGGGGCGGTCGGCATCGTCGTGGGCCGTCCCGTGGCGGTGGGCGTCGGCGCAGCAGGCGAGCTGGACGGGCTCGACGGCGTGGACGGCGTGGACGGCGTGCCCGTGACGGCCGGTGTCGGCGACGGAGTCGGCGGCGCAGCCGTGGAGTTGCACGCGGCGGTGGCCAGCGCGAGGAGCAGGGTGCCGGCGGCGATGGTGGCGGCGGGTCGCTTCACGGGGCGGGGTCTCCTGATCGTCGGGGGTCGCCGCTTGGACGGTGCGGCCCCCGAACCGGTTCCGCAACGTTGGTTCCGCAACGCCGGTTCTGCAACGCCGGTGCCCGGCCCGCCGACGCTCGGCGGGCCGGGCCTCAGTGGAACGCTCAGTCCTCCTGGTCCCCGGCCACGTCCCCGACCACGTCCCTGTGGTCGAAGCGCCGCAGGTCGACGGCCCAGATGCCGCGCCCGAAGGTGGCCGCGTACAGCTTGCCGTCCGGGCCGGTCTTCAGCTGCTGCACGGACGTCGTCGGCAGGTTGCGGCCGAGGACCTTCCAGTCCGTGGCGCCCGGCGCCCGGTAGAACGCCGCGAGGTCGGTCCCCAGGGCGAGTCCGCCGTTGGGCAGGATCTTCACCGAGTCCGCGGGCACGTCGGGCAGGTTGGCCGAGACGTCGGTCCAGGTGGCGCCGCCGTCCCGGGACTCGAAGACGTGCCCGATGCCGGCGCCGGGCCCCTCGGTCCAGGACCGCGAGAAGCCGTTCATGGCGACGAACACGTGCTGCGCGTCGTTCTCGTCGACGGCGAACGACGAGACGTACCGGTTGGGCACGGTCCCGTCCACCGGCAGGTCGAGCTGGTGCCAGCCCGTCCCGTCCGTGTTCCCCACCGCGATGCCGCGCGTGAAGCCCTGGTTGTTGCAGGGGCCGCACCAGCCCGCGTACACGGTGCCGTTGACGGTCGCGACGGCGGTGGCGAAGTGCCCTGCGCCCAGGTCGTAGGCGGAGGTCCACTCGCTGCCGCTGCGGATCGCGTAGCCCTTGTGCTGCACCCAGATGTGCCGGCCGCCGGCGATCCAGGTGTTGACGTCCTTGGGGTCGGCGGCGAGCGGGGCGATGAAGCGGGCGGAGCTGGTGGCCTTGTCGGGCGGGGCGACCTCGTAGGACGTGGCCTTGCTGGGGTCGGAGTTGCCGGAGCCGTCGTTGACGGCGCAGTTCTGGGTGACCCACACGTCCATGTAGACGTATTCCTGGGCGATGTTGCACCCGTTGCCCGGGTCGACCAGCGTGTCGCCGCCGTCGCCGCCGAAGTTGGAGCCCATCACCTTGTCGTGGGCGCGCAGGATCGATTCGCCGTTGTCCTGGAGGCCGCCGCTGACGCTGACGCCCCGCCCGGAGCGGTCCGAGAGGTCCTTGCCCACGCCCACCGAGTAGTACTGCAGGGTGTCGATGGTGCCGTCGGCGAGGGACTTCCAGTCCTTGGCGTGGCCGCCGGAGTCGACGGCGCCGTTGACCGGGCGGGTGTAGATGCCGCCGTCGTTGCCGACGTACACGCTCGCCTTGCCGTGGTACGTGCCGATGGCGACGGCGTGCTGGTCGGAGTGGGTGGTCGGCGAGCAGTCGCCGGTCTGCTTCGTCGGGTCGATGCTCCAGCAGGGGAACGGGAAGTTCCAGTAGGGGCCGGGGACGATCCAGGAGGCACCGCCGTTCTTGGTCTCCAGCACCTCCTCCAGACCGGCGTAGACGTGGTCGGGGTTGGCCGGGTCGACCTGGAGGAACTGGTTGTACCAGGACTGGATGCCCGGCTGGTATCCGGCGCCCTGCAGCGCGGAGCCCGAGTTCTTGATCTTGTCCTTGTCCGCGATGAGCGTCCACGGGCCGGACGGGGAACCGGACTTGGAGACGTAGATGCCCTTCAGTCCGGAGTCCGGGTTGTGCGCGGTGAGGTCCGGCGACTGGTCGATCGCGTAGTAGCGCGAGCCGTCCGCCGAGCGCGCGAAGGTCACGTTGCCGACGTTCGCCGCGTCGGTAGGCAGGTCACCCAGTGACGCGACGCGCTGCCAACTCCCGTCCGCGGCCTTGCTGTAGAAGCCGTTGTACGTGTCGCCGCCGCGCCAGCCGACGGCGAGGACCACCTTGGACGGGTCCTTGGGGTCGATCGCGATGTCGTTGGCGATGTTCTTGTACGGCGCACTCGGGTCGCCCGCCTTCGAACCCCCGGGCAGGTACTCGGGGTTGGGCACGAACTCCTGCGTCCACGGGCCCGAGAGGTCCGTCGTCGAGTGGCTCCACACACCCCGACTGGTGGCCGCCCACACCTTGTCCCCGGCGAAGCGCAGCGCGTGGATCGTCGTCGACTCCAACTCCGCCCCGCCGACCCGGTTCCCGGGCTGGAACTGGCCGCGCTTGGGGTCGGCGAGCACGTAGACGCCGGTGCCGACGTACGAGACCGCGCCCGTGTTCGACTCACCGGTCGCGTACCAGAGCCGCCCGGTGCCGTCCAGGTCCAGCGTGCCGGTGGACAGCGACGGCAGCTTCTCCGAGATCGACTGCCACTGCCCGCCGCCGGTCCGGGAGCGGAACACCCCGCCGTTCGCACCGCCCGCGTACACGTACCCGTCGTCGTCCGCCGCGATGCCGGTGATCCGGCCGGTGACGAAGCCCGCGCCGCCGCTGGAGTTGGAGTTGACGTCGCGGTAGCGCGGGTCGTCCGCGTTGTACGGCTTGCTCGTCACCTGCTCCCAGCGGCCGCCGGCGCTCGGCATCGACTTCAGCTGCGCCCAGGCCGCGCCGTACGCGCCCGGTGCGACGACGCCGGGGGCGGTGCGGGCCTCGGTGTACTGCGCGGTGCCCTCGGCCGCGTTCTCGGCCTCGTCCGCGCCGCCGTCGTCCCCGCCCCGGTCGGCCTTCGCCGAGAACGCGGGCCCGGCCGCGCCGCGGCCCTCCTGGACCTTTCTCGCGTGCTGCTGCCCGATCTCCTGCAGGTGCTGCGCCTGGTGCGGGCGGGGCCTGGGCGGCTCGGAGGCGGCGAGCGCCTGGGTGGTGGTCAGTCCGAGGGCGGTCAGGGTGACGGCCGGAAGCAGCAGCCGTCGACGTTGCCTGTTGGGCACGATGTCGGTCCTCCCCATGCGACGGGCCGCGCGGTCGCGCGGCCCGGTGGCAGTCCGAGCGGAAGCCTCGCGGGTCCGACCGGCCGGTGTGAAGGGAGTGTGCACGAGGGAGAGCCGAAACTACGTCAGATGAGAGAGTCGACGCGCGACGGATGACCCGCCCGGACGCCCGTGGTGCTGCGTGCGACGCGCGCCGCACGCCGAACCGTCGGTTGCGGCCCCCGCTTCAGCGAATCCTCAGGTACCCCCCGCAACACTCTGTTCCGTAGTCGGACGGTGGGCGGACGGAGCAGTCGATGTCGGAATCCATACGCGGCTCGGCGCGGGCCGGGGGGCTCCTGCGCCGGGCCGGGTGGTCGGCGGTCGCGCTGGCGGCGGTGGTGGGCGCCGGAACCGCCGCGCGGGAGATTGCGAGCGCGGACGTACGGCCGCTCCACGTGGTGTGCGAGCACGCCGCCTCCGCCGGGCACCACCGGCTCGCGATGCGCTTCTGCCGCGGCGGCATGGACCGCTGGACGACACCGGCGGGACGGCCCGGGCCCACCGGCCACCACCGGGCTCATGAATTCCTCAGGTTCCCGCTGTCATGATCCTCCGCAGACGGCGCGCCTCCCGGTCCCCCACGGACGCGGAGGCGCGCCGCCCCTCGACCCTCCCCGGAGGCGCGTTCGTGCCCGCAGGACCGCCGACGGCCCCTCCCCGGGCCGTGGATATCCTGGCCGGCATGCGCATATTGGTGGTCGAGGACGACGAGGACCTGCGGTTCGCCGTGGCCGCGGCCCTGCGGGGCGGCGGGCTGGCGGTCGACGAGGCCGGGGACCTCCCGGCCGCCGACGAGGCGCTGTTCGTCACCGGCTACGACTGCGTCGTCCTCGACCGCATGCTGCCCTCCGGCGACTCCGCCGACTACGTGCGCCGGATGCGCGCGGACGGCCGGACCGTCCCGGTGCTGTTCCTCACCGCCCGCGACACCGTCGCCGACCGGGTCGAGGGCTTCGCCACCGGCGGCGACGACTACCTCGTCAAGCCCTTCGCCGTCCCCGAACTGGTCGCCCGGGTGCACAACCTGTGCCGCCGCACCACCGTCGCCCGCCCGCCCGTGGTGCGCCTCGACGGCCTGGAGATCGACACCGCCCGCCGCACCGTGCACCGCGACGGCGTCCGGCTGACCCTCACGATCAAGGAGTTCGCCGTCCTGGAGACGCTCGCCGCCCGCCCGGGCCAGGCGGTGCGCCGCGCCGAGCTCATCGAGCGCTGCTGGGACGAGCTGACCGAACCCAACTCCAACGTCGTCGAGGTGCTCGTCTCCCAGCTGCGCCGCAAGCTCGGCGAACCGGCCCTGATCCACACCGTGCGCGGCGTCGGCTACCGGCTGGAGTCGCACGCGTGAGAGCCGCACGCGTGAAAGCCGCACGTGTGAGAGCCGCACGTGTGAAAGCCGCACGCGGGCGGACCACGGGCTGGAAAGCACTGAAGAAGGACGTCCCGCCCACCCCGGCCGGCCGGATCCGCCGCCTGCGCCGCCGCATCGCCCTGCTCTTCGCCCTGGTCAGCGCCCTCGCCCTGGTCGGCATGGCGGTCGTCGCCGTGCACGCGGACGACGACGCCTGGCGCTCCCAGGTCGACTCCGACCTGAAGCTGCGGACCAGCGAGTTCGCCGCCGACCTGCACTACGACGAGCAGGGCGCCCTGGAGTACCCGGACCCCAAGGAGGGCGGCTACGACTGCCCGCCGGTGACGCTCTTCACCGGCACCGCCGAGCAGATGACCGTCGCCGCCCGCCCGCACCGCGCCTGCCTGACCGTCCCCGCGGACGCCTACCAGACGGCCGCCGACGACGCCGCGCGCGAGGGCGACGTCGTCCGGCTCACCACGACCGCGCCGAACGGCCACCAACTCCGGCTCTCCGCCCAGCCGTTCACCGGCCCGAACCAGGACACCACGGACACCGTGGCCGTCGCCGCCGTCGACATCTCCGGCAACCTGGCCGACCACGACCGCCTCGCCCTGCTCCTCACCGCCGCCTGCGCCGTCCTCGTCGCCCTCTCCGCCCTCGCCGGCCACTGGCTCGCCGGCCGGGCCGTGCGCCCCGCCCTGGACGCGCTCGACCAGCAGGAGGCGTTCCTCGCCGACGCCGCCCACGACCTGCGCACCCCCGTCGCCTCCGTCCGCGTCCTCGCCGAGACCGGCCTGCGCGGCGAGGCCGACACCACCGAGATCCTGCGCCGCACGCTGCGCCAGTCCACCCGGATGAGCGAGCTCGTCGACGACCTGCTGACCCGCGCCCGGCTGATGGCCGGCGCCGTCCCGCTCGACCGGGAACCGCTGCGGCTCGACCAGCTCGTCGACGCCGTCGTCGCCGACACCCCGGCCGACGGGCACCGCGTCGCCGTCCGCACGGAGCCCGTGATCGTCCTCGCCGACGCCGGGCTGCTGCGCCGTGCCGTCGCGAACCTGCTCGGCAACGCGCTCGCCCACGGGCACCGGCCGGGCCAGCCGGCCGACGTCGAGGTCACCGTCACCGCGGACGGCACCGTCGCCGTCGACGACGCGGGCCCGGGCATCCCGCCCGAGCGGGCGGCCTCCCTATTCGAGCGCTTCCACAGCGGCGGTGGTTCGAGCGGCCTCGGCCTGTCCATCGCCGCCTGGGTGGCCCACGCCCACGGCGGCTCCCTCACCGTCGACCCGAGCACCCGCGGCGGCACGCGCTTCCTGCTGCGCGTGCCCGTGCACAAGCCCCCGCGCTCATCCGGGTGAGGGCCCGCGAGCCGGGGGCACCGCGCCGCAGGGAGGTGCGACCGTCGGTCGCATGCCGCTGATCGCACGCTCCGACCGCCGCGCCGTCCCCGTGCTGCTCCCCCTGCTCTGCGCGTGCGCCGCCCTGGTACTCGTCCCGGCACCCGTCGCGCGCGCATCGGCCCCCTTCGACCCCGCGCCCGCCGTCGCCGCCCTCGCCCGGCTGCTGCCGGCCCACGCCGCGCAGATCAGCCTCGTCCCCGAGCCGCAGGCCGCGCCCGGCGTCGACGCGTTCACCGTCTCCGGCGCGCCCGGCGCGATCCGGGTGCGGGGCACCTCGCCCGCCACGCTGCTGACCGGCGTCGGCTGGTACCTGCGCAACGTCGCCCACGCCGACATCGGCCTGCCCGGCGACAGCACCGCGGCGCTCCCGGCCACGCTGCCGCCGGTGCCCGCCCCGCACACCGACTCCGCCGTCGTCCCGCACCGCTACGCGCTCAACGACACCGACAACGGCTACTCCGGCCCCTACCGGAGCTTCGCCGAGTACCAGCACGAGGTCGACGTCCTCGCGCTGCACGGCTTCAACGAGGTCCTGGTCACCGTCGGCGCCGAGGCGCCGTACCTGCGGGCGCTCCAGGGCTTCGGCTACTCCGCCGACGACCTGCGCGCCTGGATCCCGGCGCCCGCGCACCAGCCGTGGTGGCTGCTGCAGAACATGTCCGGCTTCGGCGGCCCGGTCTCCGAGCAGCTGGTCGCCGCCCGCGCCGCCGTCGGCCGCCGGGTCTGCGACCACTTGCGGGCGCTCGGCATGACGCCGGTGCTGCCCGGCTACTTCGGCACCGTCCCGACCGACTTCGCCGAGCGCAACCCCGGCGCCGCCGTCGTGCCGCAGGGCACCTGGACGGCCTTCGCCCGTGACTCCTGGCTGGACCCCACCGGCCCGCTGTTCGCCGAGGTCGCCGCCGCCTACTACGCCGCGCAGCGCGACGCGTTCGGCGACAGCGCGATGTACAAGATGGACCCGCTCCACGAGGGCGGCACCGCGGGCGGCGTCGACGTGCCCGCCGCGGCCGGCGCGATCCAGCGCGCCCTGCTCGCCGCGCACCCCGGCGCCGTCTGGGCGGTCCTCGGCTGGGAGCACAACCCCACCGCGGCCCTGCTGGCGGGCGTGGACCGCAGCCTGATGCTGATCGTCGACGGCCTCTCGGACCGCTACGACGGCCTGGACCGCGAGTCCGACTGGGGCGGCACGCCGTACGCGTTCGGCACGATCCCCAACTTCGGCGGCAAGACCACCTTCGGTGCCAACACGGGCGTCTGGACCACCCGCTTCCGCCAGTGGCTCACCAGGCCCGGCAGCGCGCTCAAGGGCATCGCCTTCATGCCCGAGGGCACCGGCACCGACCCGGCCGCCCTCGCGCTCTTCGCCGACCTCGCGTGGTCGCCCGCCGGACTCGACCGGGCGGCCTGGTTCACGGCGTACGCGACGGCCCGCTACGGCCGCCCGGACGCCCACGCGGCGGCGGCCTGGGCGCAGCTGCGCGAGGGCCCGTACGGCATGCCGTCCGACGGGTGGAGCGAGCCGCAGGACGGGCTGTTCACGGCCCGGCCGTCGCTGACCGCCTCGACCTCGGCGTCCTGGTCGCCGAAGGCGCTGCGCTACGACCCCGCGAGTGTGCGCGGCGCCCTCGCCGAGCTCCTGGCGGTGGCGCCGGAGCTGCGCGCCACCGACGCCTACCGGTACGACCTCGTCAACGTCGCCCGGCAGGCGCTCGCGGACGAGAGCCGCCGGCTGCTCCCGGAGATCGCCGGGGCCTACGGCGCGGGGGACCTCGCCGCGTTCCGGTCGCTGGTGAGCCGCTGGACGGCCGCCGAGGACGACCTCGACCGGCTGGCGGCCACCGACGCCCGCTTCATGGTGGGCCCGTGGCTCGCCCAGGTGCCGTCCTGGGGAGCCACCGACGCCGAGCGCAGCCAACTCCAGTACGACGCGCGCTCGATCCTCACCACGTGGGGCGGCACCCGCGCCGAGGCCGAGGACGGCGGCCTGCACGAGTACGCCGCGCGCGAGTGGTCCGGCCTGGTCGCGGACCTCTACGCCAAGCGCTGGGCGGCGTTCTTCGCCTCGCTGGAGGTCGCGTTGACGCAGCACACCCGCCCGGCGCCCGTCGACTTCTTCGCCCTGGACGACGCGTGGGCGCACTCGACGTCCGCCTACCCGACCGCGCCGGTCGGTGACCCGGTCGACGTCGCGACCGACATCGCGACCGCCGTCGCGGCCGCTGTTGCGGCGCCGCTGGAGCACCCGTCAGAGTCTTCGCGTTGACACCCCGCCCACGGTGCGGCGACCGACTACCCGGTGCCGTGGGTGGCCTACACCCGAGGAGTGGGCATGAGCCACGACCGTCCGGCAGCGCACCCCCCGCAGCGGCCCGGCCGGAGGCAGGTCCTGCGGCTCGCCGCCGCGCCCCTCGCGGCGGCGGCGCTCGCCGCGTGCGGCGGGCCGAAGCCGGAGCCGTCGCCGGACCCGTCGACCTCCGCGAACAGCCCCACGCCGTCGCCGACCCCTACCCCCGCCCCCACCCCCGTCGGCCCGCCCGACTGGGCCGCGCTGGCGAAGGACCTCAGTGGGACCGTCATCGGCCCGCAGGACGGCCGCTATGACGACGCGAGCCACCTCTACCAGCCGCAGTTCGACGGCCTGCGCCCCGCCGGGATCGTCTACGCCGCCACCCCCCAGGACGTCGCCACCTGCCTCGCCTTCGCCCGCCGGTACGCCCTCCCGGTCGCGGCGCGCAGCGGCGGGCACAGCTACACGGGCTGGTCGTCGGGCAGCGGGATGGTGCTGGACGTCGGGTCGATGGCGGCGGTCTCCGGTTCCGGCGGCACGGCGACGGTCGGCGCCGGCGCCCGGCTGATCGACGTGTACGCGGCCTTGGCGGCCGACGGCGTGACGGTCCCGGCGGGCTCCTGCCCGAGCGTGGGCGTCGCCGGGCTGACGCTCGGCGGCGGCATCGGCGTCACGTGCCGCGCGTACGGTCTCACCTGCGACAGCCTCACCGGCGCCCAGATCGTGACGGCCGACGGGCGGGTCCGCCAGGTGGACGCTTCGACGGACCCCGACCTCTTCTGGGCGCTGCGCGGCGGTGGCGGCGGCAACTTCGGCGTGGTCACGTCCTTCACCTTCCGCACCCACCCGGCGCCGACCTGCGCGTACGCGTTCCTCTCCTGGCCCTGGTCGTCCGCGGCGCCGGCCGTGGCGGCCTGGCAGACGTGGGTGGCGAGCGCGCCGGACCCGCTCTGGGCCAACCTCCACCTCGACACCTGGCCGGACGGCCGTCAGCGCCTCACCAGCACCGTCAACTACCTCGGCCCGAAGTCCGACCTCGCCGGCCTGATCGACCGGCTGACCGTCGCCCCGGCCACCGCCTCACTCCACACGGCGCCGTTCCTGGACACCATGAAGGAGATGGGCGGCGTGGCCGGCTGGTCGGAGGCCGCCGCCCACCTGCCCGGCAGCCTCCCCGGCCAGAACCCCGACGGCAGGCTGACCCGGGGCTCGTACGCGGCCCGGTCCGACTTCTACACCCGGCCGATCGACCCGACCGGGATCGCGGCGCTCGTGGCCGCCGTCGACCGGTACCCGCAGAGCGTGCCCCAGGGCGGGAGCGCCTCCGTCTCCTTCGACGCCCTCGGCGGCGCCGTGAACCGGGTGGCCCCCGGCGACACCGCCTTCGTCCACCGGAACGCCCTGTTCGGGGCCCAGTACATCACCAACTACCCCGCGCCCGGCGCCGGTTCCGGCCCCGCCGTGGACCAGTCCCAGGCCTGGCTGAAGGACGTCTGGACGACCATGCGCCCGTACGCGAGCGGCGAGGCCTACCAGAACTACCCCGACCCGACCCTCACCGACTGGGCCCAGGCCTACTACGGCAGCAACCTCGCCCGCCTGCGCCAGGTGAAGCACACCTACGACCCGGACGGACTGTTCCACTTCCCCCAAGCCGTGTAGTCCGCCAGAAAAACCTCCGGACACGCGACGGTTTTCCGGGCTCCCGCCGGTCTTGATTGGCGACCGTGTCCCACCAGCCCTCCCCGGGAGCCCCCGATGTCCGACACCATCCCCAGCGCCGTCCCCACCACCATCCCCACCGCCGTCGTCACCGGTGCCGGCCGCGGCTTCGGCCGCGCGATCGCCGCGGCCCTCGTCGCCCGCGGCACGCACGTCATCGGCATCGCCCGCACCGGGGCCGACCTGCTCGCCGTCCGCGAGGAGCTCGGCGAGCGCTTCACGCCCCTCACCGGCGACGCCACCGACGAGGCGCTCGCCGCCGAGGTGATCCGCACCCACCGCCCCGGCCTGCTCGTCCTCAACGCCGGGACCGTGCCGCCCATGGCACCCGTCCAGGAGCAGACGTGGGAGAGCTTCGGCCGCGCCTGGGAGGTCGACACCCGGCACGTCTTCACCTGGACCGGCGCCGCCCTGCGCGAGCCGCTGGCCCCGGGCAGCGTCGTCGTCTCCATGTCCAGCGGCGCCGCGCTCTTCGGCTCCCCGCTCAGCGGCGGGTACGCGAGCGCCAAGGCCGCCGTCCGCTACATCCGCTCCTACGCCGCCGGGGAGTCCGAGCGGGCCGGGCTCGGCATCCGGTTCGTCGCGCTGCTGCCGAACATGACCCCGGTCGGCGGGGTCGGCGACGCCGGGGTCACCGGATACGCCGCGCAGGCGGGCCTCGACCGGGAGACTTTCCTCGCAGGGCGCGGGCCGATCGTCACGCTGGAGCTGATCGGGAAGGCGGTGACGGAGGTCGCCGACGACCCCGACGCCGCTGCCGAGTACCGGGTCGAGGGCACCGGGCTCGTCCCGCTCGCCTGAGACCGCGCCCGAAAGCCGTTCCGGAAGGACCCCCCGCGATGCCGTCGAACGCCGAGTTCACCGCCCTGGCCGAACCGTTCCGGCCGGAGCTCCTCGCCCACTGCTACCGGATCCTCGGCTCGGTCCACGACGCCGAGGACCTGGTCCAGGACACCTACCTGCGTGCGTGGCGGGCGTTCGACGGCTTCGAGGGCCGCTCCTCGGTGCGCCGGTGGCTCTACAAGATCGCCACCATGGCCTGCCTCACCGCCCTGGAGACGCGCTCGCGCCGCCCCCTGCCGTCCGGGCTCGGCGCCCCCGCGGACGACCACCGGGTGGCCGTGGCACCGCGCGAACCGTCCGTCCCGTGGCTCCAGCCGGCGCCGGACGCGCTGTTCGGCGCCGGCGACCCGGCGGTGACCGTCGCCGCCCGGACGGGCGTGCGCCTCGCCTTCATCGCCGCCCTCCAGTACCTCTCCGCCCGCCAGCGCGCCGTGCTCACCCTGCGCGACGTCCTCGGCTTCCGCACCGCCGAGGTGGCCGCGATGCTCGACACGACCACCGCCGCCGTCGACAGCGCGCTGCGCCGCGCCAGGGGCCGCCTGGCCGAGGTGGGCCCGGTCGCGGACGACCTGGCCGAGCCGGACGAGCGCGTGCGCCGCGGCCTCCTCGACGACTACGTCGACGCCTTCACCCGCGCCGACCCCGACGCCCTCGTCGACCTCCTGCGCGTCGACGTCGAGATGGAGATGCCCCCGACGCCGACCTGGTTCACCGGCCGCGAGGCCGTCCTCGGCTTCCTGTCCGCCCGCATCCTGCGCCCGTCGCTGTGGCGGATGACCCCGACGACGGCCAACGGCCAGCCCGCCTTCGTCGTCCACCGCCACGCCGGCGCCGGCCGCTACGAGCCGTACGGCGTCCAGGTGCTGACCCTGGTCGGCGCGCGCGTCGCCCGCATCACGGCCTTCAACGACCCGGCCCTCGTCCCGACCTTCACGCCGGCCGGCGTCGGAGGCCTTGCCACGAGTTAGTGCATCTCGCACTCTGGCGCGAACAGGACGGCGGGACAGGGGCCGCGAAGAGGACGACGACGGGGACACCCGGCGGATCGCCGCCTTCCAGAACACCCGCGCGCCACAGGGCTGACACCCCCTAAGCGGCCCGCACCTGGTGCTCGTCCAGGTACCGCTCCTCGATCTCCTTCGGCCCGAACGGCCAGACGCCCTCGACCCGCGACCACCCGAGGTACGCGACGAGGCCGAGACCGACCCACCCGACCGACCACTCGATGGGGTGCAGCCCCGGGTTGGCCTCGTCCGCGTACCCGTAGACGACCAGCCAGCCGACGGCGGCCACGATGCCCGGCAGCGGGTAGAGCAGCATCCGGTACGGGCGGGCGAGGTCCGGCTGGCGCCGCCGCAGCACGGTCACGGCCGCGATCTGCGCGAGCGCCTGGATGATCACCATCACGGTGGTGAGCAGCGTGATCAGGACCGTCAGCGGCGGGTGCGCCGCGGAGTCGCCCACGTGCCGCGCGGCGAGGAAGGCCCCGGCGGTGATGACGCCCATCGCCACCAGGCCGGCCACCGGGAACCGGTGCTTGGAGTGCAGCCGCGCGAAGGAGCGGAAGAAGAGCCCGTCCCGCGCGGCGTCGTAGGGGACGCGGGACCCACCGAGCAGACCGGTGAAGACGGAGGCGAACGCGGTGACGAGGACGAGCACGGTGACGACGTCCGCCGCGCGCTTGCCGAGCGTCCGTTCCAGCACGGCCGAAGCCACGGACTGGGACGCCGTGTTCGCGGGGTCGAGCATGTCCTGCCACGGCACGACGCCGAGCACCCCGATCTGGAGGAGCAGGTAGATCCCCATGATCGCGACGACGGAGCGGATGATCGCCCGCGGCATCACCCGGCCCGGGTCCTTGATCTCCGCCCCCATGTAGGCGGCGGTGTTGTACCCGAGGTAGTCGTAGATCCCGATCGTGAGCCCGGACGCGAAGCCGAGCCAGAAGCTGCCGCTGGTCAGTCGCACCGCGTGCGCGGGCCAGGTGAACGCGAGCGAGGGGTGGAAGTGGGTGAAGGCTGCGAGGACGACGGCGGTGACGGCGAGGATCATCACCGCCCACATGGCGACGGTGACCCTCCCGACGTTCTCGACCCGCCGCCACAGCAGCAGGACGACGAGCACGACGACGCCGACCCCCACGAGATCGCCCTGACCGCCCGTGATGTCCGGCCACAGGTAGCCCAGGTACTGGACCAGCCCCTGCACCCCGGTCGACATGATCAGCGGGATGAACAGCATGGCCGTCCACACGAAGAGGAACGGCATCAACCGCCCGGTCCGGTACTGGAACGCCTCCCGCAGGTACACGTACGTCCCGCCCGACCCCGGCAGCGAGGCCCCGAGCTCGGCCCAGACAAGCCCGTCCGCGAGCGCCAGGACGGCCCCGGCGACCCACCCGATGACGGCCTGCGGCCCACCGAAGGCGGCGACCATGAGGGGAATGGTGACGAACGGCCCGATGCCGCACATCTGGCTCATGTTGATGGCGGTGGCCTGGAACAGGCCCACCCGTCTGGACAGTTGAGGAACGGAATCGGTGGTGGCCAACAGGCACCTCCTGGGGGCGAGAGGTCGACCGGCGGAGAAAGTAAAGTTCCTTAACTCACTCGGGGTCAAGGCCCGCGCAGCACCGGACCGCGCCGCTTGGCGTGCCGCCCCGCGCACCGGCCCCCGCGCGTGGCAGGATGCGGGCGACCGCACCGCACTCAGACCGCACCGCACTCAGGAGGGACGCTCATGTCACAGGCCATCGAGGGTGTCGATCCGGCGGTGCCGCCCAGCGGGACGGGCTGCGTCGAGTGCGAGGCGGTGCAGGGCTGGTGGGTGCACCTGCGGCGCTGCGCCCAGTGCGGACACGTCGGCTGCTGCGACACGTCTCCGGCGCAGCACGCCACGCGGCACTTCGCCGAGACCGGGCACCCGTTCATCCAGACCTTCGAGCCGGACGAGGACTGGTTCTGGGACTACCGCAGCAACGACTACTTCGAGCAGGGCCCGGAACTGGCCGCGCCGCACCACCACCCGCGCACGCAGACGGTGCCCGGGCCCCAGGAGCGCGTCCCCGCCGACTGGCAGGACCACATCCACTGAGGGGAACGGCCGCCAGGAGGCTCGGGATCATGGTTTCGGTCCTGCAGAACGTGGCGGTCGACTACGCGGACGCCTACGGGTCGGCCCGCTTGCGGAGCGCGGTGACCGACCGTCCGCTGCACCCCGGCCGGGCCGTCCTCGCCGACCCCGAGGGCACGAATTCTGCGTCCTGCGCAGCGGGTCGGACCGGGCCGCCCCGCCGTCCTGATCCGCGCTACAGCGGCGGGAGCGCAGGCACAGGGCCCAGCGTGGTGGTGCCCGGGGTGGCGCGGTGGGCGAGCCCGGCGCGGTAGGCGTCCAGCGCCTCCTCCGGGCGGCCGGTGCGGCGCAGGAGATCGCCGAGGAGGCGACACAGGTCCGCCAAGTCGGCGGTGGCACCGGCGTGTTCGAGGAGGGCGAGGGCGCTCCGGTAGTGGTCCTCGGCGTCGGAGTCCTCGCCCCGGTCCTCCGCGATCAGGCCCAACAGCCGGTGGGCCGCCCCCGCGTGGACCGCTCCGCGGCTCGGATGCAGGGACCCGAGCAGGTCGGCGAGCAGCGCGGAGGGGGGGGGGCGGTGAGCGCGCGCGCCCCCCCCCGCCCCCCCGGACGAGGGACGCCGAGCAGGTAGAGATAGTTAGTATA
>NZ_JBHWGD010000101.1:2971-23416 GCF_042733235.1 Kitasatospora sp. NPDC059722 | reverse complement strand
GGAGTGGGAGCGTGACGGCACCACCGAGCAGATCCACGACACGCTCCGTGACCAGTTGCGGGCGAAGAAGGGCCGTCGGATCCTGCCGAGCGCCGACCTCCGCCGCACGGCCCGGCTGCTCGGCGCCCCACTGCTCGACCACGGCCTGGGCATGCGCGTGGTTGAGGAATGGAAGCCGCCGAGGCGTTCGCGGCGGAGGTCTCGTAAGGGCGCGAGGTGCGCGGCCCGTCCAAGCGGGGGCTCGCCCTCAAGATGGGTTTCGACCCGTCGTACGTGAGCCACGTGGAATCCGGCCGGCACAAGCCAGCCGAGGACTTCGCACGTCGCTCGGAGGAGACCCTCAACGCAGGCAAGGCCGTCTGGAAGCGCTGGCTGGACTACGAGGCCGCAAAGAACCGAGCAGCCCCAGCTGCGGCTCCGCCACCCCCGCGCCGCCCCGAGCAGCCGTACGCGACGGGCTCATTGATCATCGTAGCGCACGACGGCGCCCGCCTAGACTTCGACGGCTCCCAGTACCGGCTGACGATGCGCCGACTGTTGCGGAACACCGGCAGCGAGCCGATCACCCGTTACTTGATCCGCATCAGCGTCGACCGCTACCCCGGAGAGCCCGAGCGCTCCAACGCCCACTACCGCGAACACCCGCTGACCTGGGACGAGCTTGCACTGACCGCAACATGCCGCGGGGAGGCGATGAACTGGCAGACCAAGCACGACCGCGACGCGTTCAAGGAGGTGTGGCTACTGTTCGAGAACGAGCAGGGCCGCTTCCCGCTCTACCCGGGCGAGGAGGTCTGGATCGAGTACGCCTACTCGGTCGGCGAGGAGAAGTGGGGCCGCTGGTTCCAGCGCGCGGTCCGCCTGCCCACCGAGCATCTGGAAGTCGAACTCGTCTTCCCAGCCGACCTCGACCCAGCGGTGTGGGGCATGGAGACGTCCATGACGTCCGAGGCGGCGCCACTGCGGACCGCCCCGATCCGGCGAGACGAGGAGGGGATGCGCCTCTTCTCCTGGAGCACGTCCACGCCAGCCCTCCACGCCCGGTACCGTCTGGAATGGCGGTTCCGGGCCCGACCCGAACGTGACACGACCCAAGGGGAGTTCAGGTGATCCAGGTGCGGCCCAGCGAGCAGATGCGTGATCTCGGCGTCGTCCAGGAGGGCGAGCCGGTACTCGCCGAGCCCGCCCGAGCGTTCGACCTGCCCACCGAGCGCGAGGCCGCCGAGCAGGTCATCGAGAAGCTGTTTACCGCAATGGAGCGCATCGGCCAAGTCCACCCTTTCGCCAAGGGCATGGGTATCGCCGCACCGCAGATCGGCATCGGCCGCGCCGCTGCCATCGTCCAGCCTGCTGCCCCGGACGCTCCGGCGATCGTCCTGCTGAACCCGCGGATCACCGACCGCTCCGACGAGACGGACGAGCAGTTCGAGGGCTGCCTATCGTTCTTCGACGTTCGCGGCTTGGTCCCCCGGCCCCTGCAGATCACCGTGGAGACCACCACCCTGGACGGCCAGGTGGCCACCACCACCTACGAACGCGGACTCGCCCGCCTGATCCACCACGAGATCGATCACCTCGACGGCCTGCTCTACACCGCACGCATGGCCGCCGGCGTCGAGCCCATCCCTGTCGAGGAGTATCGCCAGACTGGACGAGCATGGGCCTACGAGCAGTGAACCCCGGCCAGCCCAAGCCAGAGGTCTGTATAGATATGGCACACGACACTCAGATCCCCACCGTTGTCGCCCACCTTAACTACGGCGCCCAATTGTCGGTAACGCCTGGCATTATCAACGAATGCTGAACGACTCTACGCAAAAAGTGCTCGGAGCTCTGGCCGTAATGATGTGGATCATCAGCCTGGGCCTGACACTTCAGACGGCCCCGGCGGCGCGACTCCCAAAGGCTACCTGGTCAGAGCGGATCTCCTGGCGCGGAGCACGCAAGGCTGCTGCACAGCGTGCAGCAGTACTGCGCACCAAGGAAGGAAGGCTCACCTCTCCACTTTCGGCGACTGCAAGAGAATATCTCCAGCGCTCAGATCATCTCACGCTGGCATCACTCCGTGGGATTAAGTTTAAGATGGCCTTGCCTGCCGTGCTGTCAATATTCGCAGGGCTTGCTCTGATGCGCCGGGCGGAGCATTCGCTAAGCGGCGCCTGGAAAGGGGCAGCAACCCTCCTTTCGATTGCGCCAGCATTCTCAAGCATAGTTATTTTCCTGCTCGCTGGAGTCCCTGCGCAATCACGCTGGACAACATCCATTATCGGAACGCATGCCTACGAATCGCTGGTAAAACTTATCGACCCGTTCAGAATGGGAGTGGAGCCATCTTCCATACGCCCATTTGAACCTCCCCACACCGAAGCAGTGCGAAGCCTAGAAAACCTGGCCACAGCCCTAGAGAGATACGCGCTACAGCGGGCACTGCCTGATGGACGAACTCCAATGCCTGACGTTGTCCAGGAATACGCGACTGCAGCCGCACTCGTGAGGAAACTACGCGGAGGAGTGGAGCTTGACGGGGAAACTGGCAGGATCGCCGCAAGAGATGAAATCCAGCATCTTGTGGAGTGCCTCGCGGATAACCGAATCCGAGACATCGCCCGACAGTCCGCCAATGAGCTGGAACCAATTCAGGCGGACTTTGTTGAGGCACATCGGCGCCGCCGCAGAGATCGGCGACAACTGATCACGCTTGTCATCTTCACGGCCGTAGCCGCTGGGACAATCGCAATCCTCGCACTGGCCGGGCTCGCTGAGGCTGCGCTGGCAGCCATTGCGACCGCCCTCGTGGCGCTCTGGGTGAAAACTCTTCGCCTTCAGGAAGATTCCTCGCCTCGTTCTCCTGGCGGCGAGTCATAGCAGCAATATGACCGAACGTAGCGGCTGCCGCCAGTTTACGAAGGCCACATGACGAGCAGGGTGAGGTTGTTCCCGTACTGCGGCCGTACCCAGTCTTCAAGACCGCCATACAAGCCGGCCTCGTACACAACCCTGGAGAGCGCCCCTCGGCGCGCTCTCATTAAGTCGCTCCGTGCCGCTTAAACCGAGCCCGTCCTGCCGGCTCAGGTTCCGCACAGAAAGCGGAGTACCTCACCACCATCCGCCTCGAACATGGGAGCCGCTCAGCAGCAATGCCCTTTCCTCAATTCGCGCCGCCGCCAAGGCCGCAAGCAGATGGCAGAGAGATCCGCCAGCCTACTCCGAATCCGAAAGAATTTTGGAGACCGGCAGATAGCAGTGACCTGTCTCGCTGGCATGGCGCTTCTTACGGCGGATTAGATCGTCAAGGCGAATACGCTGGTCAAGGACAGCCATAAAGTCACCTCCGTCCACCGTTATGAACGGCGTGCTGTAGGCGTACACATCCAAGGCATCCGAGGTGAAGCCACTCATGCTGATGTAGAGACCAAGAGTGTTCTTGCCCTTGCGCTCAATGTTGGACTTGAAAATGTCGAGCAACGGCCGCCCAATGGACTCCTTCCACCACTTGGCCTCAAGGACGTAGTGGTCGGTATCAAAGGAGAACGCGCCATCGATCTGCTCATGTTCCAGGCTGTAGGAGGCCCGCGGCTCCAGGTCGTACAAGTCGAAAAGCTCGTTGATGAACCCCTCGAAGTCTCGCCCACGCTGGTGCTTGTCGGCGGCTGAGTGCATCACGAAGAAGCGTTGTTTCAGATCCTCATGGATCTCGGTGAATGCCCGAATGGCCTGGGCCTTCTTGGCACTCTCGGCGATGGAGGCCGCGTACTCCTCATGCTCCTTGATGACCTCTTGCTGCTTTCCGGTCCATCGGCGCAACTCGGCCACGGCAGCCTCAGCCTTGGCCACCATGTCGGCTCCATCGACCTGGCTTTCGAGGTTCGGAAACCGGTCCATCCCAGCAATGTCGAGCATGAGCGCCACGGTCACATCGAGGTACCGTGCTTCATTGGCGCGGAGAAGGTCCACCAGTTCGCCGGACGTCTCGCGCTTGGTCCTGCCAAAATCAAGGCGGGCCAAGAGCTCGCTATGATCCCGCAACATGCCACGCACATACCGCTCGAAGTGGCCCTTGTTCCAGAAGGTCCTCCAGAGCGCATCGGCTAGTGCGTTGTAGGCGCTTGGGTTGATCGCCTTGTTGCGGGCACCACGTTGCTGCACCGACCCCTCCTCCATGCGCACCATCGCAGACCTATCACGCTACCGCGCGACAGGCTGTTGATCAGCAGGTACGACAATCCTTGATCCGGGAGGTCGTGCTGACGCATCGCCGCGTACACGCCAGCAAACAGGGATGCAAGCGTAGGGCGAGCAGGGTTTCACCAGCGCGAACGAGGGCCCCGACCACCCTGCGAGTCGGGGCCCTCGTCCTTCCGCAGTTGCAGTTCCTGCTGCTCCCAGGCCGGCCCGATCCGCACCAGCGATCAGCCGGAGACTTCAGGGTCGGTTAGCTCGCCGAGAGTGACCAGCGCCGGGGCGGCCTTGCACATGGTGCTCTCAGGCGGCAGCCTCACTCCCTATCCATGAGTTGGGCCAACAGCGCAACCACCGCAGTCGCTCCTACCATCGCGAACCCGAAGGTCGGTGCGCGCACGATGAGAACGACGGCGAGGATGCCCACCAGGAGAAGGACTACGGTGCGAACGCTGAGCTGTTCCACGGGACTTGCCTTCCGTCTATAACCGGCCTACTGCCATTGCCACAGCCAGCGTGGGTCACCGGAAGCTGCCTCTGACGGCCCCGGACAGTCCCTGACGACATTGGCCAACCGGGGCCGCGAGCGCGCGGCCTGTGACAGAGTCTGACGATGGCCAGCGCCGTCGAGTGTCGGGCTGACGGCTTGTTAACTCCACCCCGGGGGCAGAACCGTGAGTGCTCAGTTGTGGACGAGGCCGGACCTCTCCCATCAGCCCTGCGTGGAAAGGCTGAACGGCGATCTCCACGACCTCCGACTGGACGCGGGACTCCCGTCCGCACGAGGCATCCGCGATCGGATCGGCAAGGACGCACAGGGCTTCTGGATCGTCAACCACCAAGCGGTCCTGGATGCCTTCCAGAAGGCCGACCTGCCACTGCTAGGCCGCCTCGACCTCATCGTCCGCGCCCTTGCCGAGATCGCCCGCCATGATGACGACGCTGTGGCTGACCGATTCAAGGAACTGTGGAAGCTGGCCGTCAGCGAGACAGTCGCCCAGGCGCACGCAAACCTCCGGGACGACGACACGGAGCCAGGTGAGGAAGCGGACGACAACACGCCGGGCGACGCCACCTTGGAATCATTGAAGGCCCTGATCATCAATGCGGCACAGTCGCTGTGGGACGACAAGGATGCGCTCAGGGTCTTCCTCGGCGTGGTCCGCCGTAGCGAGGGATTCGCCAGGATGGCAGACGCGCTGGAAGAGCACCGCCCCGCGAATGCGACGTTCTACGGGGTGCAGAGCCATGAGTTCGAGGTGGCCCGCTCCCCCGCACGTCGGGAACTCGTCGCGGTGCGCCACTGCCTCGAAGAGCACCGACTCAAACGCCGTTGGTCCTTCACTGAGCTGGAACAACAGACACGGGTCTCTGCAGACAGGTGGATCCGCTGGTACACCCACAGCGAACTGCCCGACCGCGACGCACTGGTCGCCTTCTCCAACGCAGCGCACCTGCAATTGGAGGACCACACGCTGCTGCTGGGGCTCTGGAGCGCGGCCCATGAGGCTCTGGAGCGACAGCGACGCTTCAACTCCCTACCCTCGGACATCGGCTTTGACGAAGCATGGGCGATGCGACCCCCAGCGGTACCACCGCTGTGGGCGCTCGCAGGTGTCGGAGGCGACCCCCTCTCCGCCCACGGGCCGGATCTCGCAACCGGATCCGCCCCCGCCTTCACTATTGCCGGACCTGCTGGTTCGGGGCGCTCCACCGCACTGACGACCATCGCGCGATCCTTGCTGACGAGCGACACCAGGCTCCTCCTAGTCGCCCCACGGCCTTCGCCGCTGCGCGAACTAGCAGAACAACCGTCTGTGCTGGCCTGCCTCGTTCAAAACGACATCGAGCGTCAGACGCTTGAGGAGGTATTGGACACAGCCACGCGGGACGACCCCGTGGTGGTGGTGATGGACGATGCCGAGGTGCTGGCGGACTGCGGTGCGTCCCCTGTGCTGAGGCAACTACTTCAACACGGATCGAGCGAAGGCGCAGCTCTGGTCGCAGCCGCCAACGAACGGGAGATCGACCACCCGATGAAGTGGCTGAGCGAACTGACCAACGCACGCCGGGGCCTCCTCCTCGCGCCGCAGACCTACGCGTCCGGCAAGTTGATCGGCAGCGCCTCGGCAACCTCTCTCGCCGGTGTATCGTCCAGCCCAGGCCGCGGCTGGCTGCACCTCGGCGACGGCAGGCTCACAGCGGTGACCGTTCCCCGATAGCAGGGCCCCTCGGCAAGTACGCCACCTCACCGGACTCCGGCTCCAACACCACTACCTGGCGATCAGCCTGAGCCCGGAGCCCGTTCCCTCCGCAGCGCCACCGGGCCGGCCAGCGGCCGATGACGGGTGGTCTCAGTTTTGGTCTCATTCATCCCCGTCCAGCGGGGTCCAGGGGCACACCGGTGGTCGCTCCGCCACAGGCCAGAACGGGACCGAACCCTGGCGGACGGCGTTCGGGAGAATTGGAAAGCGTGTTGGGGGCAACCCCTCACGAGTTCGAATCTCGTATCCTCCGCCTCTGCCCGCCAGGGCAAACGAAGGACCCGACCGCACTGCGGCCGGGTTCTTCGTCGTTATGTGGCTGCAGCATCCCGATGGGCAGGATCACGACGGGGCCGACCAGCGATTCGCCTGACTTCTCGGACCCGTCGCGGCACGCGCGCCGCAGTGAGGGCGCCGCGGATCTGCGCGGCCCAGGTGAGTACGTCACCGAGGTCCGGTACGCCATCGCTGATCAGGCGATCCAGGCTCCGGCCTTCAAGGAGTTCCATCACGAGGTAAGCGACCGGGCGGCCCTTAGATCAGCCCGGCCGACGTCGCGGCGGTGACGATGTGGCGGCTGCGCACGCATGCGGCCGATGGGCCCGACGTCATGTCGGCCCCATCGGTCGTTCTGCTTCGCGGCACGCGCTCGGCGAGGTTCAGCGGCACAGGGCGGTGTCCACGGCGCGTTCGAGATTCCTCCGGCCCGCCTCGTCGGTGAGCTGCATGGTGACCGCGACGTTGGCGGCGCGGCCGTCGTCGGTGGCGCCGCCCCGGGTCTCGTACCCCGGGAAGCTGCCGCCGTGGCCCCAGGAGAGGCCGCCGCACGGCAACGGGCGGCTGACGAGTCCAAGTCCGTAGCGGGCGCCGGGACCGAAGGTCGCTTCGGCGGGGACGGTGGAGCGCATCTGGGCGAGCTGGGCCGAGGGCAGGAGGTGGCCGGCCAGGAGTGCGCTGAAGAAGCGGTCGAGGTCGGAGCCGGTGGAGACCATCTGGCCTGCCGCCCAGCCCCAGGAGGGGTCGATCTCCGTGATGTCGCGCAGCGGCGCGCCCGCCGATTCCCGGTAGTAGCCGTGGGGGTGGGGCTCCCGGATGCTCGCGTCACCGGGAGCGGGGAAGTAGGTGTGGCGCAGCCCGGCGGGTCGGACGACGCGCCGGTCGATCTCCTCGGCCAGGGGGCGGCCGGTGACCTCCTGGACGATCAGGCCGGCCAGGACGTAGTTGGTGTTGCTGTACTTCCAACTCGTCCCGGGGGCGAAGTCGGCCGGGTGCTGGAGGGCTGTGGCGAGCAGTTCGTGGGGGGGCGTAGTACCGGACGTCGTCCCCGAGGTAGTCGCTGTAGTCGGGGAGTCCGCTGGTCTGCTGGAGGAGCCGGCGGACGGTGATGCGGCGCCCGTCGATCCCCTCCCCGCGGACGAGGCCGGGCAGGTAGGTGTCGACGGAGGCGTCCAGGTCCACCCTCCGCTCCGCGACGAGCTGGAGGACGACGACCGCGACGAAGGTCTTGGTGTTGCTGCCGATCCGCACCTGCCCGTCGACGGGTACCGGTGCGCCGGTGGCCAGGTCTCCGACTCCTGCGGTGTAGGTCCGGGTGCGGCCGTTCCGGTCCTGGACGCTCGCCAGCGCGGCGGGCATCCCGTCGTCGCGCACCAGCGCGTTCAGGCTCCGCTGGACGGAATCCTGCCTGGCGGCGGAGGCCTGGGGCGCCGACAGGACGCCCGGCGTCATAACGCCGATGGCCACTGCGACGGCGGCCGGCAGGGCCCGTCGCCGCCGAAGTCCTTGCCGTGTCCGTCCACGCATGAGTCAACTCCTGGGGGATTGCCGGATCTTCGTTCGGATCGCCCGGGCCCGGCGAGCCCGGCCCGGGCGGGGTGGCGTGCCTCAGCCGCACAGGGCCCTGTCCACGGCGTCCTTCACGTGCTGGGTGGCCGCCTCGTCCGTCGGGATGGTGGTGACCGCGACGTTGGCGGCGCGGCCGTCGTCGGTGACACCGCCTCGGGTCTCGTACCCCGCGATGTCGCCGCCGTGGCCCCAGTAGACGCCGCCGCACGACAGCGGCCTGCTCGTGAGCCCCAGCCCGTAGCGGAGGCCCGAGGTCCCGGCGGGGACGGTCGTGCGCATCTCGGCGAGCTGGTCCGCCGGGAGGAGGTGGCCGGCGAGGAGCGCGGTGAAGAAGCGGTTGAGGTCGGAGTTGGTGGAGATCAACTGGCCTGCGGCCCAGCCGGCGGAGGGGTCCGACTCCGTGAAGTCGCGCAGCGGTCCGTCCACCGGGTTTCGGTGGTAGCCCTGGGGGTGCGGCTCCCGGATGGTCATCTCGCCGGGGGCGGGGAAGTAGGTGTGGCGCAGCCCGATGCGCTTGATGATGCGCCGGTCCATCTCCTCGGCCAGGGGGCGGCCGGTGACCTTCTGGACGATCAGGCCCGCCAGGACGTAGTTGGTGTTGCTGTACCCCCACGTCGTCCCCGGAGCCGCGTCGGCCTTGTACCGGAGGGCGATGTCGAGCAGCTCGCGGGGCTCGAAGTACCGGTTCCTGATCTCGTCGTCGTCGAGGTGGATGCCGTAGTCGGGGAGTCCGCTGGTGTGCTGGAGGAGCTGGCGGACGGTGATGCGGCGCCCGTCGATCCCCTCCCCACGGACGAGGCCGGGCAGGTAGGTGTCGACGGAGGCGTCGAGGCCGATCTTCCCTTCGCCGGCCAGTTGCAGGACCACGACCGCCGTGAACGCCTTGGTGTTGCTGCCGATCCGTACCTGGCCGTCCCTGGGTACCTTCGAGCCGGTGGTCAGGTCGCCGACTCCTGCGGTGTAGGTGCGGGTGCGGCCGTTCCGGTCCTGGACGCTCGCCAGGGCGGCGGGCATCCCGTCGTCGCGCACCAGCGCGTTCAGGGCCTGCTGGACGGCGTCCGGCCTGACGGCGGCAGCAGCGGAGGCGGCTGCGGAATCGGAGGCGGAGGCGGCGGGCGGGGCGAGGGCGCCCAGCGTCATGACGCCGATGGCCACCGCGGCGGCGGCCGACGCCGCTCGTCGCCGCCTGCCGCCCTGCTGCCGGGTCGAGGAACGAAGGCCCTGCCGGATCCGAGCACGCATCAGTCAACTCCTGGGGATCGTTTGGTCTGGGCACGATCCTGGTTTCCAGGGGCCTCTGACCGCATCGCGGGAAGGCGGGAGAAATCGCTCCCCCTTTCGGGGGAGGCTGCCGGTGGGCTGCCCGGCAATACTGGCGACCATGATCAGGGGAATCCGGCCGCTGCTGCGCGGCTCCACGTATTCGGGTGTGCTGTTCGCCTATTGCGGCGCGCTGGCGAGCCTTCCGCTGCTGCCTCTCGCCCTGTTGCCGGCGCTGTCGTGGCGATCCGCTCCGGAAGGCGTGCAGATCGTCCTGGTCCTGCTGGTCTGGGCGGTGCTGGTCGGCGTGGTCGGACTGGCGCGCCCCGTACGGCGGGCGCTGGTCGTGTCCGCCCGCCGGCTGCTGCGGGTGCCGCTGCCGAATCCGGTGGCCGGTCGCCGGGCCCCTGGTTCACTCGGCCTCGACCGCTGGCGGACCCCGGTCTGGCTGGTGCTGCACGTGGCCGTCGGGTGGACGGGGGCGCTGGCGAGCGGGGTGCTGTTCATCATGGGCCTCTCCCTGCCGGGGAACTGGCTCGGCGGCGAGGCGCGGGCGAGCCTGTTCGGCACCTCGGTCCGGGTGTCGGGCGGGTGGAGCTGGGTGGTGGCGGCCGTGTGCATCCTGCTGGCGGTGGCCGTCTGCGCACTGGTGACGAAGGCCCTGCGGTGGTCGGCGCCGAGGCTGTTGGGCCCGTCGGCGGCCGAGCGGCTCGCACTGGCTGCCGAGCGGGAGCTGCTGCTGGCCGAACGCAATCGGATCGCTCACGAGTTGCACGACTCGATCGGACACACGCTGACGGCGGCCACCATCCAGGCCGCGGTGGCGGGCGAGGTGCTCTCCGCCGACCCGGCGGCGGCGCGGGCCGCCCTGCGCAGCATCGAGGAGTCGACCCGGGCCGCGCTGGAGGACCTGGACTACGTGCTCGGAGTGCTGCGCGAGGAACAGTCGGGAACAGCGCCGACCCGGACCCTGGCCGACCTCCCCGAGCTGCTGGACCGTCTGCGGCACGCGGGGGCGGTGGTGGAACCGGCCCTGTCGGGTGAGCTGACGCAGGTGCAGGGGACGCTCTCCCGGGCGGCGTACCGGATCCTCCAGGAGGGGCTGACGAACGCGCTGCGCCACGGGGCGGGCGGCCCGATCGAAGTCCGGGTGGCGGCCGGGCCGGACGGACTGGATCTCGCGGTGGTCAACCGGACCGGGGCACGGCCGGGCCCGGGACCGGACTCCTTCCCGACCTCCGGCCACGGCCTGCCCGGACTGGCCGAGCGCGTACGGCTGCTGCACGGTGAGTTCCAGGCCGGCCCGGACGGGACGCAGCACTGGCGGCTGGCCGTCCGGCTGCCGGTACGGGTCTCGGCGTGAGTGGATCCGACGCGGGCGAAGGCATCGCCCTCCCCGCCGTCGACAGCCCCGCCATCACCCTCGTGATCGCGGACGACGACGAGGTGACCCGCAGCGGCCTGCGCATGCTGCTCGCCGCACAGCCGGGGATCACGGTGGTCGGCGAGGCCGCCGACGGCGTCGAGGCGGTCGAACGGGCGCAGAGCCTGCGGCCGGACGTGGTCCTGATGGACGTCCGGATGCCGCGTCGCAACGGGATCGAGGCCACCCGCCGACTGCTGGCCGAAGCAGCCGACCCGCCGAAGGTCGTGGTGATCACCACCTTCGAGAACGACGGCTACGTCACCGCCGCCCTCAGCGCGGGCGCCAGCGGCTTCGTCCTCAAGCGCCTCCCGGTCCGCCGGATCGCCGAGGCGGTCCGGGTGGTGGCGGCGGGCGAAGCGGTCCTATTCCCGGCCGCACTGGGCCGCATGGTCGCCGCCCGCCCGCTGGGCTCCGCCGAGGCTCTGCCGCAGGCCGCCCTGACCGGCCGGGAGGAGGAGGTACTGCGCCTGATGGCCACCGGGCTCTCCAATCCGGAGATCGCGGAGTCCCTCACGGTGAGCCTGGAGACGGTCAAGACCCACGTCGGAAATGTGCTGACCAAGCTCGGCGCGCAGAACCGGACCCATGCCGTGGTGATCGCGTACGAATCCGGCCTGGTGGTCCCGGGCTTCACCGGCTGACCATTCCGAACGGCACCCGACCGAGACGGCTACAACGCGATCCCGGCTGCGGCCCGGCTGCAGTTCTGGTGGCTCGCGGGCGACGTTCCGAAGTAGGCCCCTCGGCCGCCATGGGCTGCGCCAGCCGGTCACATGGTCTCGGTTGTGGTCTCGTTCACCCCCGTCCCGCCGGGTTCACCCACCGTCCATCGGTTCGCTCCGTCGCAGGTCAGGACGGGTGTGAACCCCGGCGGACGGCGTTCGGGAGAATTGGCGCGGCGGGCGGCGACCAGCAGCAGGATCTCCGCGGCCAGGTCGAGCGGGGGTGCGAATCCGGCGAGTGCCGCGCCGGCCACCGTCCAGGTCAACAGGGCCCAGGCGATGAACGGCGGCGGGGCGATGCCGCGGCGGTTCAGCCACAGGATGGTCAGGCCGATGATGACGAAGGGCGGGGCGAAGCTGTCGACCGTCAGCCAGTACGCGCTTCCGGCCGGGCTCATCTCGGACAGGGAGGCGCCCCACAGCTCCCCGCCGAGCCACTCCCCGATGTGGCTCGCGGCGTGTTCCTTGGTCAGCGCGAGCACCGTGTGCGCGGTTCCGAACACCACCAGGAGCCATCCGGCCCAGGTGATGATTCCGGTCGTGGGGGCCGGCCTCGCCCCGGTCGTGGTCGTCATGACCGCACCTCCTCGTTCGGGTAGGGAGATGGTCCTCCGGCCGCCGGGCCGCGGGCTTGAACGGAACGGCAATGCGCGCCCGCAGAGCCACGCGGGAGCGGGACCGGGAGCGTGTGCGACGATGCCGACGTGGTCGAACAGTCGCGGTCCTGGCGCCTGGAGGGCGACGGCCGGCTGGCTTTCGCCGCCGTCGCCGCCGAGTTCACCTGTTTCGCGGCGTCCACCTCCGGCACGGTGCGACCACACGCCGCACCGGCCTGGCAGTTGACCCTGTCCTGGGACGGTCCGGTCACCGCCACCGACGACCGCGGCCGGGTGGCCGCCGGCCCCGGGCTGCTGATCCCGCCCGGCCTGCCCACGACCTTCACCCGCCCGGACGGGGGCACCCGACTCTGGATCGACCCCCACGGCCTGGCGCTCCCCGCCGGGCGCCGCGTCCACGAACTCGACCGTGCACAGGTCGGCACACTGCTGGCCGCGGTCGACGGCGGCTTCGAGCTCCATGCCGTGCGCCGCGCCGTCCACGGTCTCTTCGGGCCGCCCGCGGCCGCCGACCCCCGCTTCCGGCGGGCCGTCGACCTGCTGCGCACCGGAACGGACCTGGCCGCCGTCGCGGAACGGGTCGGCGTCTCCCCGCGCCGCCTGCGGCAGCTGTCGGCCGAAGCCGCCGGCTGCCCGCTGGCCGGCCTGCGCCGCTGGCACCGCACCCGCGAGGCGATGGTGCACAGCGGCGCCGCGGGCCTGGCGACCGCCGCGGCCGAGGCCGGGTTCGCCGACCAGGCCCACCTGACCCGCACCGTCACCGCACTCATCGGCCGCACCCCCGGCGCCGCCCTCGCCGAGACCCTGAAACGCTCCACCGAGAGCCGGACACGAACGCCCCCGGCACCCTCGGCTACCCCGACCGGCGCACCAGCCGCCCCAGCACCGCCACCCCCTCCGCGATCTCGCCCGGCGCACCGGCCGCGTACCCGAGGACCAGCCCCTGCGCGTACGGCAGTCGCGCGTGCCACGACAGCGGCTGCACCTTGACCCCGTGCGCGAGCGCCGCCGTCGCCAGCTCGGTGTCGGTACAGCCGAGGTCCGCCGGGAGCGTGAGCATCAGGTGCAGCCCGGCCGCGGCGCCGTGCACGGTGGCGCCGGGGAGGTGCTCGCGGACGGCGGCGATCATCGCGTCCCGCCGGCGGCGGTGGCGGCGGCGCAGCAGCCGCAGGTGGCGTTCGAGCGCGCCGGACTCCATCACCCGGGCGAGGACGAGCTGCGGCAGGACGGGGTTGCCGAGGTCGGCGTAGCGCTTGGCGGCGAGGACGTCCTCGCGGAAGCGGGGCGGTACGAGGAGCCAGCCGGTGCGCAGGGCGGGCGCGAGCAGCTTGGAGACGCTGCCCGCGTACAGGACGCGGTCCGGGAGGGCGGCACGCAGGGCGGGCACCGGCGGGCGGTCGTGGCGGTGCTCGGCGTCGTAGTCGTCCTCGATGACGAGCCCGCCCTCGCCCGCCCAGCGCAGGAGTTCGCGCCGCCGCTCCCCGCTGAGGACCACGCCGGTCGGGTACTGGTGGGCGGGGGTGAGCAGGACGGCGGGGGCGCCGGTGGCGCGCAGCGCGTCGACCCGGACGCCGTCGGCGTCGACCGGGACGGGCGGGGTCGCGGCGAGCCAGTGCGCGAGGTGCTGGCGGGCGCCGAGCGAGCCCGGGTCCTCGGCGGCGACCTCGGTGATGCCCGCCCGGCCGAGCGCCTGGCCGGTCAGGGCGAGGGCCTGGGCGGTGCCGGCGGTGATCAGGACCTCGTCGGGGTCGGCGCGGACGCCGCGGTTGCGGGCGAGCCAGTGCGCGACGGCCCGGCGCAGCTCCGGCGTGCCGCGCGGGTCGCCGTAGCCGAGGTCGTGGGCGGACAGGCCGTCGAGGACGGCGCGTTCGGCGCGCAGCCAGGCGGCGCGGGGGAAGGCGGCGAGGTCCGGGCGGCCGGGCGAGAGGTCGATCCGGGCGGGGGCGGCGCGCAGGGCGTCGAACACCTCGGGCCCGGGATCGGGGCGGAACAGCGGGGGTTCCGGGCGGGCGGCGGGCGGTGCCGGCACGGGCGGCGCGGGGGCCGCGACGACGACGGTGCCTCCCCTCCCCCGTCCGGCGACCTGTCCCTCCTCGGCGAGGCGCCGGTAGGCGTCGGTCACCACCCCTCGGGAGACGCCGAGTTCGGCCGCGAGCACGCGGGTCGCGGGCAGCCGGTCACCGACCGGGAGGCGGCCGTCGGCGACCGCCTCGCGCAGGCGGTGGGCGAGCCAGTCGGTGAGTCCGCCGGGTGGGGCCTCGGCGGTGTCGAGCTGGAGGAAGTCGGCGCCGGGGTCGGCGGCGCCGGACTCTTTGGACCGGTCGGGAGCGTCGCCTATGGACCTGTTCACCGGGCCATTGTGGGCCGAAGGTTGAGGCCATGACCACCGAGACCGCCCCGCACGACGGCCCCTACGTCCACGGCTACTCCGACACCGAGGCCCGCCGCCTCGACGACCAGGCGAACACCCTCGCCGACCTGCTCCACGCGGGCACCGCGTACCCGCCCGGGAGCCGGGTCCTGGAAGCGGGCTGCGGGGTGGGCGCGCAGACCGTGCACCTGCTGGCAGCCAGCCCCGGCGTACGGCTGACGGCGGCCGACATCTCGGCCGAGTCCCTGGCCCGCGCGCAGGCCCGGGTGGCGGCACACGCGCCCGCCGCCGAGGTCGCCTGGCACCACGGCGACCTGCACGAACTGCCCTTCCCGGACGGCACGTTCGACCACGTCTTCCTGTGCTTCGTCCTGGAGCACCTGGCCGACCCGGCGGCCGGCCTGGCCGCCCTGCGGCGCGTGCTGCGCCCGGGCGGCACGATCACGGTGATCGAGGGCGACCACGGCTCGGCCTTCTTCCACCCGGACAGTCCGGCCGCCCGCGCCGCCGTCGGCCACCTCGTCCGCCTCCAGTCCGACGCGGGCGGCGACGCCCTGGTCGGCCGCCGCCTGCACCCGCTCCTGACCGCGGCCGGCTTCTCCGACGTCACCGTCCGCCCGCGCACGGTGTACGCCGACGCGTCCCGCCCGTCCCTCGTCGAGGGCTTCACGCGCCGCACCTTCGTCGCCATGGTCGAGTCCGTCCGCGACGACGCCCTGTCCGCCGGCCTCGCCACGCCCGCCGCGTTCGACGAGGGCATCGCCG
This sequence comes from Kitasatospora sp. NPDC059722, assembly GCF_042733235.1. NCBI lineage: Bacteria > Bacillati > Actinomycetota > Actinomycetes > Kitasatosporales > Streptomycetaceae > Kitasatospora > Kitasatospora sp. NPDC059722. The sequence continues at coordinate 7,967 of NZ_JBHWGD010000101.1, read as the reverse complement.
CCCTGCGCCGCGCGGCGGACCCGGGCGGGACGTTCCACTACACGTTCTTCAAGGCGGTGGCGGTGAAGCCCTGACTCAGCGCCGCCCGCGCCACCATTCGACGGTCGCGCGGAACTGCTCCTCCAGCGGGGTGGCGCGCAGGGTGAACGTGGACTCGTGGGCGGAGGAGTCCATCACGAACGGACGGTCGAACTGGTAGAGCGTCTCCCGCAGTTCGCGCAGCAGCGGGGAGACGAGGGAGCCGAGGGCGAGGACGGCCGGGGGTGTGCGGCGGACGGCGACCGGGCCGGTGCCCGCCGCTTCCGCGAGGCCGGCCACCATCGCGCGGGCCGACGCCGGCGGGACCGTCGGGACGTGCCAGGCCCGGCCCCACGCGCGTTCGTCGTCGGCGGCCTCGGCCAGGGCGGCGGCCACGTCGGGCAGGTAGGTCCAGCTGTGCGGCGCGTCCGGGTCGCCGAGGACCGCGACGGGGCGGCCGGCCAGGACGCGGGGCACGACGCGGGCGGCGAGGTGGCCGCGGTCCGTCACGCCGGGGCCGAAGAAGTCGGCGGCACGGACCTCGACGGCCCGGATCCGGCCCGCCTCGTGCAGCGCCCGCGCCCGCTCCCAGACCTGTGCCCGCACCCGGCCCTTGCGGCCGGTCGCGGCGAGCGGCAGGTCTTCGGTGAGGGGGCCGTCCACCGGGCCGTAGCCGTACAGGTTGCCGAGCAGGACGAGCACCGCGCCGCTCGCCTCGGCCGCGGCGCACAGCGCGTCGGCCAGCGGCGGCAGTTCGGCGGCCCAGCGGTGCAGGGGCGGCGCGGCGCAGCCGTGGACGGCGACGGCGCCGCGCGCGGCCTCGGTCAGCCGGGCGGGGTCGGAGGCGTCCAGCGCGAGGTGCTCGATGCCGGGTTCGGCGGGCCGCCCCGACCGGGTGACGACGCGTACCTCGTGCCCACGCCCGGCCAGCAGCCGCGCCGTGGCCGCCCCCGCGGGCCCGTATCCCACCACCAGATGAAAGCTCACGGCGACACCTTAGGGCCCGTCACTCCGCGCTGTCGCCGAGGAAGGCGAGGAGCGTGCGCATGGCGTCGACGAGGGCGGCGGTCTGCTCCTCGTCGAGGCCGGCGAGCATGCGGTACTCGGTGGCGAGGTGGGCCGGCAGCGCGCGGTCGATGAGGTCGTGGCCCTCGGAGGTGAGGGCTACCTCGCGGCTGCGGCCGTCCTGGTCGCTGCGGGTGCGGGTGACCAGGCCGCGGGCCTCCAGGCGGTCGAGGCGCTGGGTGATGGCGCCGGAGGTGACCATGGCGGACTGCATGAGGCCGGTGGGGGTGAGCCGGTAGGGCGGGCCGCTGCGGCGCAGGGTGGCGAGGACGTCGAAGGAGGCCGCGTCCAGGCCGTGTTCGCCGAAGGTGCGGTTGAGTTCCGCGTCCACCAGCCGGAAGAGGCGCTTGAGCCGGCCGAACACCTCCATCGGGGAGACGTCCAGGTCGGGGCGCTCGGCGCCCCACTGCGCGACGACGCGGTCCACATGATCTGCCACGGGTCCAGGGTAGGGGATCGACCCCGTGATTCCTTAGCGGTGAGGTAACTGTGAGCCACCTCACGGCACCGGAGCGCCAAGAAATGTCTTAGCACTGAGATACATTGGCTTAGTGCTAAGACATCGACTCGGCATCGTGCTGCCGACCGCACTGGCCCCGGCCGTCTGGGGCTCGACCTACCTCGTCACCACCGAACTCCTGCCGCCCGACCGGCCGCTGCTCGCCGGCGTCCTGCGCTGCCTGCCCGCCGGGCTCCTGCTCGTCGCCCTCACCCGCAGGCTGCCACGGGGCGACTGGTGGTGGCGGGCGCTCGTCCTCGGCGCGCTCAACATCGCGCTGTTCCAGGCCCTGCTGTTCGTCGCCGCCTACCGCCTGCCCGGCGGCATCGCCGCGACCGTCGGCGCCGTCCAGCCGCTCGTCACCGCCGCGCTTTCGGCGGCGCTGCTGGGCGAGCGGATCACGCTGCGCACCGTGCTGTCCGGCATCGCCGGGGTCGCGGGCGTCAGCCTGCTCGTGCTGCGGGCCGGCGCCCGGCTCGACGCGGTCGGCCTGGCCGCCGCGGTCGGCAGCGCGGTGGTCATGGCCGCCGGCCTCGTCCTCGCCAAGCGCTGGGTCTCCCCCGCGCCGGTGCTCGCGACGACCGGGTGGCAGCTCACCGCCGGCGGGCTGCTGCTCGTCCCGGCCGCCCTGGTCGTCGAGGGCGCCCCGCCGTCCCACCTGACGGGCACCAACGTGCTCGGATACCTCTACCTCAGCCTGGTCGGCGCGGCCCTGACGTACGTGCTGTGGTTCCGCGGGCTGCGGGCGTTGCCGCCGAACTCGGTGTCCTTCCTGGCCCTGCTCAGCCCGGTGGTCGCCACCGCGCTCGGCTGGCTCGTCCTCGGACAGGACCTCACGCCGTTGCAGGTCCTCGGCGCGCTCGTCGTCCTGGGCTCGCTGGTCGCCGCCCAGCGGCAGCGCCCGCGCACCACCGCCGCGGCACAGGCCGGGCCGGCACCGAAGCCGTCCGTCCACGAGAACGTCTGATCCCGCCACCCCTTCGAAGGAGAAATCCCCATGCGCATCACCGTGTTCGGCTCGACCGGCAACGTCGGCAGCCGGGTCGTCGCCGAGGCGCTCGCCCGCGGCCACGAGGTCACCGCCGTCGTCCGCGACCCGGGCAAGCCGCACGGGCTGCCCGCCACCGCGGCGACAGCCGTCGGCGACGCCCGCGACGCCGAGGACGTGGCACGGCTCGCGGCCGGCCAGGACGTCGTGATCACCACCACCCGCCCCGCGCCGGGCAGCGAGGGCGAACTCGCCGTCGCCACCAAGGGCCTGCTGGCCGGCCTCGCCGGGACGGACGTGCGCCTGCTCGCCGTCGGCGGCGCGGGCAGCCTCACCGTCCCCGGGACCGGCGGCACCCTCCTCGTCGACACCCCGGGCTTCCCCGCCGCGATCCTCCCCATCGCCCTCGCCTGCGGCGAGCAGCTCGCGCTCTACCGCGCCGACGAGCAGGTCGACTGGACCTACCTGAGCCCGGCCGCCCTGCTCGAACCCGGCACCCGCACCGGCCGGTTCCGCCTCGGGCGCGACGAACTGCTCGTGGACGCCGACGGCGACTCCGCGATCTCGATGGAGGACCTCGCCAGCGCCCTCCTCGACGAGGCCGAAACCCCCGCCCACCGCCGCACCCGCTTCACCGCGGCGTACTGATCCGACGCCCGCTCCCCGGTCCGCCCCGCACGACGGACCGGGGGCCGGCCCCCGCACGGGGGTGTAGCTGGCACCACCCCCGAAACGGATGCCCACGTGATCGCCCGTCAGCCGCCGGTCCGACAGGATTTTCCACGTGAAGACAGCCACCGACACCGTCGCCGCCCCGAAGCCCGCCGCCTCCCGCACCCGCCGCGCCGCCATCGTCGTGGCCGCCGCCGTGGTGGCCGGGCTCGCACTGCCCGCCACCGCCGGTGCCGCCCCGAACGACGCCCGGGACCCGGGCGACGCCGTGAGCGTCCCGGCCCGCTACGCCCAACAGCAGCTCGACTGGAAGCCGTGCGACGGGCAGCCCGCCCTGGAGTGCGCCACGATGACCGTCCCGCGCGACTGGCACCACCCGGACGCCGGGGCCGACCTCTCCATCGCCGTCTCCCGCCACCACGCCGGCGACCCCGCCCACCGCCAGGGCACCCTCCTCATGGCCGCCGGCGGCCCCGGCGCCTCGGGCCTGCTGCGCCCGGCCGGCCTCGCCACCAAGGCCCCGAAGGTCGGTGCCGCCTACGACATCGTGAGCTTCGACCAGCGCGGGGTCGGGCGCAGCACCCGGGCGCAGTGCCAGAGCCCGGAGCAGTTCCAGGAGTTCATGGCGGGCGACTACCGCGACCAGTCCCCCGAGGCGGTCGACCGCGTCGTCTCCAACGCCCAGGCCCTCGTGGCCGCGTGCGAGGAGCACAGCGGGGACCTGCTCCCCTACCTGACCACCGAGCAGACCGTCCACGACCTCGACCTGTTCCGCTCGCTGCTCGGCGAGCCGAGGATCAGCTACTTCGGGCCGTCCTACGCCTCGATGATCGGCGCCTACTACGGGACGCTGTTCCCGCACCGGGTCGAGCGGATGGTGCTGGACAGCAACATCGGCTTCGAGGGCACCTGGGAGAAGTTCGAGCTCGGCCAGCCGATGAGCTTCCAGCGGCGGTTCGACGAGGACTTCGTGCCGTGGCTCGCGGCCCGCGACAGCACCTACCACCTCGGCTCGACGCCGCAGGAGGTCAAGGACCGCTGGGAGAAGCGGCGCGCGGCGCTGCACGACAGCCCGATCGTCGCGGGGTCGGTGACGATCGGCCCGAACCAGCTCGACAACGGCGCGATCGGCGCGATCTACGAGGAGGAGAACTTCCCCTACCTCGCACAGGGGCTGGCGGCCGTCGACAACTGGGACGGCGCGGACGCCGCGGCCAAGGACATGGCAGGCCAGGTGTTCGGCCACTACCTCAGCCCGGAGTTCCTCGCCGAGTACTTCTCCGTGACGTGCTCCGACACCCCGTGGACCAGGGACCTGGACACCTGGGTCGAGCGCGGCGCCGAGAACACCGCCCGCTACCCGCTCGCGGGCGCCCGGACGCTGGCCTTCAGCGCCGTCTGCGCGTCCTGGCCCAAGACCCACGCCCCGCACGTGAAGGTGACGGGCGCGAACCTGCCGCCGACCGTCATGCTCAACTCGGTGCACGACCCGGCGACGTACTACGAGGCCGCCCTCGGCGCCCACCACGCGCTGCGGGGCTCACGGCTGGTCACCGTCACCGGCAACGGCGACCACGGCCAGTACCCCACCGCCAACACCTGCGTGACCGGAGTCGTCGAGCGCTACCTGCTGGACGGCCGGGCACCCGAGCACGACCTGACCTGCCCCTCCCCGCAGGCGGGTTGATCCCCGCCGCCGGCTCGGCGGCGGCCGCGGGGGCCGGCACCGGGGCGGCCCCGGGCGGGGGCTGCGA
>NZ_JBHWGD010000101.1:0-2961 GCF_042733235.1 Kitasatospora sp. NPDC059722 | reverse complement strand
GCCCCCCCCACCCCCGCGCCCCCCCCGCCCGGGCGCGGGTCTCCGCCCCCGCCCGCGTGCCGGCGGCGCCCCGCCCCGCGGCCCGCCCCGCGCCCCTGCGCGTGCGCAGCCAGGCGGCCCCGGCGGCGATCCCGGCCACCCCGCCGACAGCGAGCTTGATCCCGAGCTTGGCGACGAGCACCCCGACCACCGGGATGCTCCAGCCCAGCCAGTGGAAGAACGCCAGCAGCACGGCCGCACCGGCGACGATGCTGAGGACGGTGGCGCAGACGGCGGCCGCGGTGGAGAGTTCACGCGGCTCGGCAGCGGACTCGGGAGCGGGCTCCGTGGCGGACTCGGTGGGCGACGGAGAAAAAGCGGATGAAGAGTTCGTCGGATCGTTCGCATCCACAGGGCTCATGGCCGTCATCGTACGGGTTCACCGCCGGGCGTGGTGAGTGTCTCCGCAGTGCTCCCCCGTCTCCTCGTCGGGGAAGCTGACGGCCAGCGTGACGCGGTACTCGTAGACGTCGTCGCGGTGCCCCGGCACCCGGGCCCAGGCCAGCGAGTGCACCTCCGCCCCGGGCGCCTGACGGCACCACGCGGCGGCCTCCTCCAGCGCCCGCGCCGCCGAACGGCCGGTGCACACCACGGCGGTGTACGCGGCCACGGCGACGTCGCCCCCGCTGCGGCCGGTCCGCGACACCGCCCGGACGGCGGCCGCCGCCTGGCTCAGGTCCCGGGCCAGGTCGTCCACCACTCTCGGGGGAGCCGGCAGGACCGGCCCCTCGGCGACGGCCTCCGGCAGGTTCGCGCTCACGATCGGGGCCTCCGTCCATATCTGCGCCTCTGTCCGCACGGTCACGGGGCACAGCATGCCGGTCCGGCTCTCCTGGCATGCCCACTTTCATCACAACATCACCCGTCCAGGGACCAGTTGGGGCCGCGGACTGGCGCCGGGACGCCCGTCCTGGTAGAGAACGGCCCCCGGCCCGCCGCGATCCCGGCTGGTCAGAGGGGTGGCCCGCGGGCGGCGCCGGGGCGCTCGGAAGGCCGCGCACGCACCACCCCGTGCCCCGGACCGCCGGTCCGCCCCACGGGTGCGCCGGCTCGGCACCGGTGCGCGCACGACCGGGCCGCTGCCAACTGCCGCGCCGTGCCCGGGACGTGCGACGTTAACGCGGCGGAGCGTCCTCGGACGCCCGCCGGACACTCGGGTGCGGTCGGATCGTCGTGATACTAATCATCCCGGGGACGGGATTGGCATGGACCGGCAGGCACGATGATGACCACCCGTCCGTTGAGCGGGACGATCGGACAGGCACACGGGGAGGGGCACGGCATGACGGCGAGGTTCGTCAGCGCGGACAACGGGCGAAAGGTGCGGCTGAGCAAGCGGGTCACCGGGACGGCGGCGGCGTTCACCGCGCTCGCGGCCCTGACCGGCTCCCAGATGACCAGCCTCGGGCTGGCCCCGGTCGCCGCCGCCGACTCCGTGACCACGCAGTCCGGCGACAGCGCCGCGTCCACCGCCCCCGGCACCCCGGGCGGCCCGACGATCCCCGGCCTCGGCACCGGTTCGCCCGCCGACGGCGGCGGCACCGTCCCGCTGCCCCAGCCGCCCGGCGCGATCCCCGGCGTGCCCGGGGCCGGCCCGTTCGCCGCCACCGGCGCCTCGCTGCCGGCGACCGTCTTCGCCGCCTACAAGCAGGCCGAGGCCTCGCTCGCCACCCGCTCCCCCGGCTGCCACCTGCCCTGGCAACTGCTCGCCGGCATCGGCCAGGTCGAGTCCGGCCAGGCCGACGGCGGCCAGGTGGACGCCGTCGGCACGACGCTGCGCCCGATCCTCGGCCCGGTGCTCGACGGCACCGGCGGCAACGCCGCGATCGCCGACACCGACGGCGGCCGCTTCGACGGCGACACCCGCTGGGACCGCGCGGTCGGGCCGATGCAGTTCATCCCGTCCACCTGGGCGACCTGGGGCGTCGACACCCAGGGCAAGGGCAAGGCCGACCCGAACAACATCTTCGACGCCGCCGAGGCGGCCGGCCGCTACCTGTGCGCCAACGGCCGCGACCTCGCCGACCCGGCGCAGCTCGACCGGGCGATCCTGAGCTACAACTACTCGGGCGAGTACCTGCGGACCGTCAAGAACTGGATGGCCCACTTCGGCAGCGGCACCGTCACGACCTCCCCGGACCGGCCGGCCCCGCTGCTGCCGCTCCTCCCGCCGCTGCCGTCCCTCCCGCTGTTCCCGCTGCCGGGCACGGGCACCACGACGGGCACCACCACCGGCACCGGGACGACGCCCGGCACGACGCCGGTCCAGCCGCAGCCCCAGCCCTCGCCGAGCGCGCAGCCGCCCACGCCCGTCCCGCCGACCCCGAACCCGACGGGCCAGCCGAACCCCACCGGCCAGCCCAACCCGACCGGGCAGCCGACGCCCAGCGGCTCGCCCTCGCCGAGCGCCACCCCGAGCGGCAGCCCGTCCCCGACGGCCACGGCCACTGCGACGCCCACGGGGACGCCCACGGCGACCCCGACCGGCACGCCCACGCCCACGGGCACCCCCACCGCCTGCCCGTCCCCGACGGCCACGGCGACGGCCACCGCGACGCCCACCGGCACCCCGTCCCCGACGGCCACGCCGAGCGGCACGCCCACCCCGGGCGCGACCCCGACGGCCCCCGGCTGCGCCACCGCGACGCCGACCGCCACCACCACCCCGAGCGCCGCGCCGACGACGACGCCGAGCGCGGGTGTCTCCCCCTCGGCGGCCCCGTCCGGCCACTGAGGCGGGAACAGCCGTCAACAGCGCTTCGCCCCGCCCGGGGGGCCCCCGGCGGGGGGGGCCGGGGTGGGGGCGCCCCGCGGGGCGCGCCGCCGCCCGGGGCTCGCGCGGGGCGCGGGGGCCCCGCCGCTGGGGGGGGCGTCGACCTCGCGACCCAGGTCGACCGCGCGCGGGGCGCGGGGGCCCCGCCG
>NZ_JBHWGD010000100.1:12710-23793 GCF_042733235.1 Kitasatospora sp. NPDC059722 | reverse complement strand
GTTATTTGGGGGTGTGGGTGTCTTTCATCAGCTTGTGGTGGGCGTTGTGTGCGGGGGTGTGGGGCGGGCGGGGGGGGGGGGCGGGCGTGCTCTCCGCGCCCGCCGCCCCCGCGGCCGTTTCTCAGCTCCGCACCACGCGGGCCCGCAGGTAGTTGCGGCGCCCGAAGTTGGGCTCGTCCACCGCCGTGAGCTCGTCCACCTCGAAGCGGTACAGGGCCGCCGCGCCGGCGCCGGCGAGGTACTGGCGGCGGAGCTCGTCGTCCTGGGCGAAGGACGGGTAGCGGGCCCGGTAGGCGGCCAGGGCGGCCTCCGCCTGGTGGCCCCAGGCCTCGCCGGCGCTGCCCGTGAGCTGGAGGCCGCGCAGCTGTTCGCCGAAGACGGGCGGCGGCAGGAAGACGGTGGCGGCGGCGCGGGCCTCCTCGGCGAGGTGGCGGCTGTGCCGGGTGGAGCGCTCGCTGACGAAGTACAGGACGAGGTCGTCGTCGTGGGCGAAGAACGCGAGGTTGGCGTGCGGCCCGTGCTCATGCCCCGCCGTCGCGAGGGTGAGCACCATGGCCTCGGCGAGCAGGCCTTCGACGCCCTTGTGCAGGAGGTCCCCGGGCCAGTCCCCCTGGGTGATGTCGAGTCGGTACGGCACGGACGCTCCCTCCGCTGGCACGACAGAGCCGGGCGGGTTCCCCGTCGCGACGGGGCTCCACGCCCGGCTCACATGCTCTACCCGCCGCCCCGCCCGAACAAGGCGGGGGACGGAATCAGTACCGCGACAGCGCGCCCGGACCGAGCAGCGGGCGCAGTGCCCCGCCCCGCATCCGGTCCACCAGGGGTCCGCAGCGCCCGGCGATCGGCGCCAGGAGCGCCGCGACGACGATGCCGACCAGCATGCCGACCGCGACGTCGTGCGGGTAGTGCACGCCGACCCACACCCGGGAGGCGCCCATCAGGATGGCGAAGATCCCGGCGATCGCGCCGAGGCGGCGGTCGACGAAGAACAGCGCGGTGGCGGCGGCGAAGGCGATCACGGTGTGGTTGCTGGGGAAGGACCAGTCACCGGTACCGGGGCAGGTCTCCAGGGGGACGCTCCCCCGGATCTGCGCACACGGCCGGACCTCCTCGACCATGCCCTTCAGCACGGAGTTCGCGACGTACGCGACGACCACGATCACCGGCGTCGCCAGCACCCGGGCCATCAGGACCGAGTCGGCGCCGCGCGCCCGCCACCACGCGTGGAGCATGAACAGTGCGAACAGGCCGAGGCCGATGGCCGACCAGACCTTGATCACGTCGTCCAGCCACACCGGCGCGGCCTTGGACCAGCCGTTGACCTGGGTGTAGAGGCCGCCGGAGATGCCACTGCCGTCGAACACGGCGAGAGCCCGGGAGGACATCACGCGTCACCTCCGTGACGGCGCGCCTTACGGGCGCGGAACACTTCGAGAACAATGGGGAGCACGGAGACAACTACTACCAGACCGATGATCGGTAGCAGATATCGGTCGATGCTGGGGATCGACGATCCCAGCCCGTAGCCGGCCAGCACCACGCCCACCGTCCACAGCACACCGCCCGCGACCTGCCAGAAGGTGAACGAGCGGACCGGCACTTCGAGCACGCCGCACATCGGATTGAGCACCGTTCGGACGACGGGGATGAACCGCGCCAGGACGATCGCCTTGCCGTGGCCGTACTTGGCCAGCAGTTCCTCGGCCCGCTCGACGCCCTCCTGCAGGCTCTTGCGCTTGCTGCGGCGCAGCAGCGCCCGCCCGCCCCGCCTGCCGATGACGTAGCCGACCTGGGCGCCCGCCAGCGCGCCGACCAGGGCCGCCGGGAGGACCTGCCACAGCTCCAGCTGCGGGCCCTTGGTGGCGCCGGGCACGCAGAGCAGCCCGGCGGTGAACAGCAGCGAGTCGCCGGGCAGGAAGAAGCCCACCAGCAGGCCGGTCTCGGCGAAGAGCACCACGGCGATGCCGAGCGCGCCGAAGGCGGCGAGCAGCGAGGAGGCGTCCAGCGGGTTCACCGCGAGGTGGACGGCCGGATCGAGGGGGAACTGGAGCAAGGCTGGCGGACCTCCCGTACGTTGGAGGGCGGTGGAACGCCCGGACCGTCTACAGTGACGTAGACGGTCTACATGACTGTAGACGATAACTGGAGGAAGCGCCGCCATGTCCGACGTACCGTCCGCCCGCCGGCCCGCCGGGGAGCTGGAGGCCGAGGTGCTGACCGCCCTCTGGTCCGCACGGCACCCGATGACGCCGCAGGACGTCCAGGCGGCGCTCGGCGGGGACCTCGCCCGCACCACGATCGCGACGATCCTCGCCCGCCTGCACGACAAGGGCACCGTCGAACGGACCCGGGCCGGCCGCGCCTACGCCTACACCCCGACCGTCCAGGACACCGCGGGCCTCGCCGCCCGCCGCATGCACACCGAGCTCGGCCGCGAGGCCGACCGCTCCACCGTGCTCGCGCGCTTCGTGTCCGACCTCTCCGCCGAGGACGAGCAGCTCCTCCGCGCACTCCTGGGCGACGGCACCGCGTGATGATCGCCGTCTGGGCGCCCCTCCTGCTGCCCTTCCTCGCCGCCCCGCTGGCCCGCCGCCTCGCCGACGCGCTGTCCCCCCGGGCCGCCGCCTGGACGCTCGCCGGCTCGGCCGCCGTCCTGGCCGGCGGCACCCTGTGCTCGCTCGGCCTGCTCGCCGCCGCCGGACTGCTCCAGCTGCCGCCGGTCGCCGCCCTCGGCCACCTGTCCCTGCCCTGGCTCACCGCCGCCGCGCCCGGCGCACCCCTCGCGGCGGCCGTCGCCGCACTCGCCCTGGCCGCGCTGACCGCCCTCGCCGTCCGGACCGCCCGCCGCCACCACCGCGACCTGCGCACCGCCCGGGCCGCCCTGCCCGTCGAGGACGCGCGCCGGACCCCGCGGGACCTGCTCACCCCGCCCGACCACCGGCTCACCGTCCTCGACGACGAACGCGCCGACGCCTTCGCCCTCCCGGGCCGGCTGCACCGCGGCGAACCCGGCCGGATCGTCGTCACCGCCGGCATGCTGCGGGCCCTCAGCGGCCCCGAGCGGGCGGCCCTGCTCGCCCACGAGCGGGCCCACCTCACCGGCCGCCACCACCTCTTCCTCGCCCTGGCCGAACACGCCGCCGACATCCACCCGGCGCTCCGGCAACTGCGCGCGCCCCTCGGCTACCACCTGGAGCGCTGGGCCGACGAGGTGGCGGCGGCCCGGGTGGGCGACCGCACCGTGACCGCCCGCGCGGTGGGCCGCGCCGCCCTGGCCGCCAACCGGGCCCCGTCGCCCGCCCGCCCCAAGCTGGCGGCCGCGGCCCACACCGGCCCCGTCCCGCGGCGGGTGGCCGCCCTCCTGCAACCCCGCCCGACCCCGACGGGCACCCGCCTGCGCCCGGTGGCCCTGGCCCTGGCCGCCTGCCTGGCACTGAGCACGGCGGCCACCATGGAGGCGACCGCCGACCTGCACCACACGGTGGAGGCCGCCCAGCACAACGACGGACGCGTGGAGCGCTGACGGCCGCGGCGGGCGCAGCCGCCAGCGCCCGCGGAAGAAACCCCCACCACCTCCGCACACCGACTTCCCCGACCCCGTCCCCAGACCCCCGCCTCCCCCTTACGCTTTCGTCAGCGCATCGACCCCGACGCGCCCTCGATCGGCGGCGAGGAGCAACCCGAGTGCGTCAGACCGGACGGCAGACCCGACGACCGGAACGTCGAACCCCGCCGACCGCGGCCGAACTGGCCAAGGTCCACGACCGCACCCTCGCCGACGCCGCCGCCCGGGAAGCCGCCCGCGAGAACACCCAGCAGCCCGCCGGCGCCGGCACCACCGGCGACGGCCAGGGCCTGCCGGAACCCCGCCCCGAGATCGGCGACTCCTGGGAGCGCCTGCGCCGCCTCGGTCTCGACCCCGACTCCGGCGCCGCCGCCATCCACCTCGGCCCGGCCGAGGTCGAACTGCGCCGACGGGCGAGCGGCCTGGAAGCCGTCATGCCCGTGCTCCGCGAAACCCTCATCCAGCCCGTGGACCAGGCGCCGCTGATCCTCGCGATCGCCGACGCCGAGGGCCACGTCCTGTGGCAGGAGGGCGAGCGGGGCCTGCGCCGCAGCGCCGACCGGATCGGCTTCCTGATCGGCGCCCGCTGGATCGAGGAGAGCGTCGGCACCAACGGGATCGCGGCGGCGCTGCGCACCCAGCGCCCGATGCAGGTCCACTCCGCCGAGCACTACCTGCGCAGCCACCACTCCTGGACGTGCGTCGCCGCGCCCGTCCACGACCCCGGCACCGGACAGCTCATCGGCGCGGTCAACCTCAGCGGCCCCGCCCACAGCGTGCGCCCGTACCTGCTCCAGCTCACCACCACGGCAGCGCGCCTCGCCGAGACCGAACTGCGCGCCCACCGGCTGGAGTCGCTCCACCAGCTGCGCACGATGGCCGCCCCACTGCTCGCCCGGGTGGCCGGCCCCGCGCTCGTGGTGGACGCCGCCGGATGGACCGCCGCCTCGGCCGGGCTCCCTCCGCTCGGCCGGCTGCGCCTGCCCGCGGAGAGCTGGGGCGCCGCGGCCGTCCAGTGGGTGCCCGGGCTCGGCGAGTGCGTCCTCGAACCGCTGGCCGACGGCTGGCTGGTGCGGCCGGTCCGGCCGTCGGACGGGGACGGCACCCTCGCCGCCGAACAGCCGGAGGGGGCGCGGCTGCGCCTGGACCTGCGGCGCGCGGACCGGCCGGAGCTCTCGGTGCAGGGCGCGGCCGGCGGCTGGTCGCACGCGCTCAGCCCGCGCCACGCCGAACTGCTGCTCCTGCTGGCCACCGGACGCGACGGCAGCACCGCCGCGCAGCTCGCCGACGCGCTGTTCGGGGATCCGGCCAGGACGGTCACCGTCCGCGCCGAGCTGTCCCGGCTGCGCCGCTACCTGGGCGGCCTGCTGGCCCACCGGCCGTACCGGTTCGCGGAGTCGGTGCTGGTCACGGTGCTGGGCCCGGACGATCCGTACGACCTGCTGCCGTCGTCGTCGGCCCCGGCCGTGCGCCGGCTGCGGACGGCACTGGCCGCCGGAACGGTACGCCTGCCGGGCGCGGCGGTCCCCGAACCCCGTATGTCCGACCCGCGCGCCCGCGTGAGCGCCCCTCAGCCGCCCCCGAGCAGCGCGGCCAGCTGGGCGTCGGTCGGGCCGCAGGCGCGCTCGGCCTCCTCGGAGACCAGCGCGTAGGTCCGGTCGAGCCAGGCCTGCACGCGGGGCTTGGAGACCTCCAGCAGGGCGCTGCCGTGCGGGGATTCGAGCGCGAGGTGCAACGTCGAGCCGTGGCACGGGCAGTACGCCGGCCACAGTTTGACGTCGCCCTGGCCGCTCAGCATGCGCAGGCCGTCGCGCAGGAGTTCGCGCGAGAAGACCCAGTCGGCCTCGTCCGGCCGGCCCAGGTGGAAGGTCAGCAGCACCTCGTACGGACGGGCGGCTTCGAAGCGGAACCGGGTGCGGACCTCGCCGACGACCTCCTCGCCCAGAGCGATCCGCAGCGTCAGCACCTCCTCCACCGCCGCCGGAGCGGCGGTGGAGCCTTCCCCATCGTCGCCCGTGGGGGTGGCGGCGAGGGGTGCACTGGAGGCTGCGGACAGCGGGTCGGGCGGCATGACGGTCTCTCCGGGACGGCGTGGGATGCTCTCAGACTGCGCCACCGCGGGCCGGGCGGGCAAGGGTTGCAAGGAGGTTGCAATCACCCCCGTCCCGGACGGACGGTCCTTACTCAATTTTGTCGGACGATCCGTCAACTTCCTTGCGATGAACGGATGTCCACGAAGTGGATGGAATCCGTCCACGACGTGGCCGCCCGCTGGTACGCTCACCCCCTCCCGGAACGGACCCCGCGCCACGGACCGTGGGAGAATGCGGCGACTGCGACGGCGACTTCGGGGAGGGAGGGGTCCGGTGGCTGTGCGCGAGGACGCGGTACCGGACGTGCGGCACGAGGCCGCGCCACACGGCCGGCACGGTCGGCCGCGCCCGTTCGGCGGCCGGTTCCGGCTGCCCACCCTGCGGTTCTCCGGCGCCGCGATGGCGATGTCCACGGTCGTCGGCATCAGCATCGCCACCACCCTGCTCCTGCACGAGCAGCAGGGCGTCGGCCGGCGGGCCGGCGTCGCCCGGGTCGGCACCACGCCGCCGCCGACCCCGAGCGGGAGCGGCACCGAGCAGGCCGAGGCCGCCGCCGAGCACCCCCCGGCAGCGCCCGAGCCCAGCGGACGGCCGTCCGCCTCCCGGCCCGCGCGACCGCACCCCGGCTCGTCGACATCCGCTCCCTCCACGCACCGACCGGGCACGCCCGAGCCGACGGCCGCCGCGTCCGAGGGCGGACACACCGGGCTCGCGTCCACCGACGATCCGTCCGCCCAGGGCCGCGGGGCCACCGCGGGGCACGGGCCGGCGGCGCCGTCCGGACCGGCGTCCACGTCTCCGCAGACGTCCCCGCAGATGACGCCCACCCCGTCGTCGGCACAGCCGTCCGGACAGCCGTCGCCGTCCCCGAGCGCGAGCCTCCCGTCCGGCACCCCGTCGTTCACGCCGCGGCTCCCGACCGTCCCTTCGGTGGTCCCGGCCGTCCCGGGATCCGACATCACCCCGAACACCCCTGCCGCCACCGGCGTCCCCGACACCGGCGCGACCACCGACGTCACTCCCGGGGCCGAGCAGCCCCTGAGCGGCGTCGCCCAGGTCTCCCCGCTCGGCCGCGACGGCACGCGGCACGTGCTCGGCCTCAGCGTCACCGAGCCCGTCACCGCCCTCCAGACCGAGTTCCGGCTCGCCCCGGGCGAGTTGGCCCCGGGCAGCGGCACCGCGTGGACGGACCTGCCCGGTGCCGTGGTCACCGCCCAGCAGGAACGGGGCGCCCTGGTCTACCGGTTCACCACGCCGGCCGGTACCGACGTCGGCCCCGGGCACTACACGTTCGGCGTCCGCGGCACCCGCCCGACCGCGACGGCCCCGCGCAAGGGCGCCGCGGCGGAGGGCTGGAACGCCGCCGCCTTCGGCATCACCGACCCCCGGGCCGTCTCCGCCCTGGGCACCTTCACCGAGGCGGCACCGCAAGCGGGCCGGCAGCCCGCCCCGCCGGAAGCCCCGTCGAAGACCCCGCCGGAAGCCTCGCCGGAGGCCCGGTCGAAGACCCCGCCCGTCCACCACTGACGCCCGGCCGGGCCCCGCCGGTCCCTCCGGCGACCCGGGCTCATCTCCGCGGCCACGTTCGTTACTGTGGGCAGCACCCGGCCCGGCGGCCCGACCGGGCCCCGTGCGGCCGCCGACCCGTACCCGAGGAGGAGTCCGTGTCCACCGTCCTGACCCCCGGCGGAAACGCACCGCTGTCCGCCGCGCGCGTGACCGTCGAGGTCACCGCACCCAAGGCGCTGGACGTCTCCGGCCTGCTGCTGACCGACGCCGGGAAGGTGCGTTCGGACGCCGACTTCGTGTTCTTCAACGCGCCGCACGGCCCCGGCGTCAGCCACCGCCCGGCCGGCGCGGGCGCGCCGGACGCGATCACGGTGGACACCCGGGCCGTCCCGGCCGGGATCACCAAGGTGGTCGTGACGGCCAGTCCGGCCGACCAGGAGAGCACGTTCGCCGGGATGGAGCCGACCGCGACCGTCCGCGACGCCGACACCGGCCAGGTGCTGGTCTCCTTCACCCCGCCGCCGCTCGGCCGGGAGACCGCGCTCATCGTGGTGGAGGTCTACCTGCGCAACGGCGCGTGGAAGGTGCGGGCGGTCGGCCAGGGGTACGCCAACGGACTCGCGGGCATCGCCACCGACTTCGGCGTCACCGTCGACGACACCCCGGTGGCCCCGGCGACCCCTCCGGTCTCCGTCGCGCCCCCGATGCCGTCCGCCCCGCCGCCCGCACCGACCGCACCGCCCCTCGACCCGCGCATCGCCCGCACCGCCGCGCCCCCGATGCCGACCTCCCCGCCGCCCGCCGCACCGCCGGCACCGGCCGCGGCCACCCGCCCGAAGGTCACCCTCGACAAGGGCCGGGTCAACCTGGTCAAGGGCAGCTCGGTGTCCCTGGTCAAGAACGGCCGCCCGTTCCTCTCCTCGGTCCGGATGGCCCTCGGCTGGGAGCCCGCCGGCCGCGGCCGCAGCATCGACCTCGACGCCTCCTGCATCGCCTTCGACGCCAGGCGCCGCAAGCTGGAGACGGCCTGGTTCATGAAGCTCACCGTCTTCAACGGCGCGATCGCCCACTCCGGCGACAACCTCACCGGCGAGGGCACCGGCGACGACGAGTCGATCACCGTCCACCTGGAGGGCCTGCCCGCCGAGGTCACCGGCCTGGTCTTCGTCGTCAACTCCTTCTCCGGGCAGCGCTTCACCGAGGTGCAGAACGCCTACTGCCGCCTGCTGGACGCCGGCAGCGGACAGGAGCTGGTCCGCTTCGACCTGACCCACTCGGAGCCGCGCACCGGAGTGGTGATGTGCAAGCTGGTCCGCCAGCGCACCGGCGAGTGGGAGATGACGGCGCTCGGCGAGTACGTGGACGCCAAGACCGCCCGCGCGATGATCGAGCCGTCCGCCGCGCTCCTCTGAGCCCCGCTCGCCCACCGGAAAACCGGTGGCCGGTCCGCCGGCCCGGGGCCATCCTGTCCGCATGCAGATCAGAGAAGCCACCGCCGAGGACTGGCCGGCCATCTGGCCGTTCTTCCACGCGATCGTCGCCGCGGGCGAGACGTTCCCGTACCCGCCGGACCTCTCCTCCGAGCTCGGGCGCGAGTGGTGGCTGCTGCCCGCACCGAACCGCACGGTGGTCGCGGTGGACGACGCGGGCACGGTCGTCGGCACCGCGAACATGTGCCGCAACCGCCCGGGCAACGGCTCGCACGTGGCCAGCGCCAGCTACATGGTGGACCCGGCCCACCACGGGCGGGGCATCGGGCGGGCCCTGGTCGAGCACACCCTCGACTGGGCCCGCCGACAGGGCTACCGCGCCATGCAGTTCAACGCGGTGGTGGCGAACAACCACCACGCGGTGAAGCTCTACGAATCGCTGGGCTTCAGCGTCGTCGGCACCGTCCCCGAGGCCTTCCGCCACCCCACCGAGGGATACGTCGGCCTCCACGTGATGCACCGCCCGCTCTGAGGGCGGCTACTCCTCGATGGCCCCGCCCACCCGGCGCAGGTGCTGCCGGAAGCTGTACGCCGGGTCGGCGGCGCGCCGCTCCAGGTACTCGTCGAAGGCGGTCTGCCGGCGGAGCGTGTCGCCGGAGCGGATCCGCCCGGCCTGGGCGCGCTCGGTGCGGGCGATGTCCGCGGCCGTCGCGAGCACCTCGTCGATCCGGTCGCCCGGGACGAACAGCACGCCGTCCGCGTCGGCGAGGACCACGTCCCCGGCGTCCACCAGGTGCGGCCCGAACCGCGCCGTGACCAGCGCCTCCGGCTCCCGCTCGGCCAGCCGCAGGGGCCCGAGCGGCAGGGCGCCGTAGCTGAACACCGGCAGCCCGATCTCCACCAGCTCGGGCGTGTCCCGGTGCAGCCCCCACACGACGATCCCGGCGACCCCGGCCGCCATCGCCTCCAGCACGGCGAGGTCCCCGATGCAGGCCTCGTCCGTCCGCCCGCCGTTGTCGATCACGAGGACGTCCCCGTCCCGCGCGGCCCCGTACGCCTCCAGGAACACGTCCACGCTCCCGTAGTGCCGCACCGGCAGCACCCGCCCGGCGACCCGGACCCCCGCCCCGACCCCCGCAACCCCCACCGGCGCCGCCCGCACCCCCACCCCGAGCCGCACACAGGCATCCGCCACCAACGGCGTCGACAGCCCTTCGAACTCCTTCAGCATCCCCAACTCCTCCCACTACGGCCCCAGTTCCCCACCCCCGATCCTAGACCGGGACCCACCCCCGTGAACGCCCGAAACCGCCGGGAACACGCGGAACGCGAAACGGCTCGCATCCCCTCCCACAAAGGGGGTGCGAGCCGTTCGGCACCGGGGCCGCAGCGTCAGCTGCGGGTGGCCATGGCGCGGAGGAAGAAGGTCAGGTTGGCCGGGCGCTCGGCGAGGCGGCGCATGAAGTAGCCGTACCACTCCTGGCCGTACGGGAGGTACACCCGCATGGTGTTGCCCTCGCCGGCGAGGCGCAGCTGCTCCTCCGGGCGGATGCCGTAGAGCATCTGGTACTCGAACGAGTCGCGGTTGCGGCCGTTCCACTGGGCCAGCTGCCCGGCGATCTTGATCATGTTCGGGTCGTGCGAGGCGATCATCGGGTAACCCTCGCCCGCCATCAGGACCTTGAGGGCCCGGACGTACGCGAGGTCGACCTCGTGCTTGCCCTGGAAGGCGACCGACTCGGGCTCCTTGTAGGCGCCCTTGCACAGGCGCACGCGGGAGCCGGCGCCGGAGAACTCGCGGCAGTCGGCCTCGGTGCGGCGCAGGTAGGCCTGGAGCACGACGCCCAGCCACGGGTAGTCGGCCCGCAGCTCGCGCGCGATGGCGAGGGTGGAGTCGGTGGTGGTGTGGTCCTCCATGTCGAGGGTCACCGTGGTGCCCGCGTCGGCGGCGGCCTCGCAGATGCGGCGGGCGTTCTCCAGCGCGATCTTCTCGCCGTCCACCGGCAGGAACTGGCCGACGGCCGACAGCTTGACGGACACCTCGGCGCCGGCCGCGAGGCCGGTCTCCTTGAGCGCCTTGAGCAGGTGCTCGTACGCCTCGGCGGTGCCGGCGGCCTGGGCGGCGTCCTGGGTGTCCTCGCCGAGGTGGTCCAGGGTGACCTTGCGGCCGGTGGCGACGAGGTCGTCGCAGGCGGTGACGGCGTCGTCGAGGACCTCGCCGGCGACGAAGCGCTCGACTATCGCGTGGGTCGGCGGGAACTTCTCGACCACGGTCCGGACCTGCGGCGACCGGGAGGCCGCGAGGAGGGCGGAACGGAGCATCGTGACTCCTGGAACTGGTGCTTCTAAGGGTGGCAGAAAGTGGCCGGGGCGGCGGGTACGGGGGTGGCCCCCCCCCCCCCCCGCCGGGGCCGGATAAACAAAAACGAACCCCCCACCAAAACCGATATATGGATATACGAGTACGGCTTGAAGAAAGAGGGAGC
>NZ_JBHWGD010000100.1:0-12700 GCF_042733235.1 Kitasatospora sp. NPDC059722 | reverse complement strand
GGGTGTATAATGGGGGCGCAACTCGGGGGGGGGGGGGGGGGGGGGGGGGGGCCCCCCCCCCCCCGGGCGGGGCGGCGCCCGGTTGCGGGACCGGGCGTCGCGGGTGACCGATGGCTACGCGATGTCCACGTGGAGCCGGAGGGTCGAGGGGGCCGGTCAGCCCATGTGCGGGTAGCGGTAGTCCGTCGGCGGGACGAAGGTCTCCTTGACCGACCGGGTCGAGGTCCACCGCGCGAGGTTCTGCTTGGCGCCGGCCTTGTCGTTGGTGCCGGAGGCCCGGCCGCCGCCGAAGGGCTGCTGGCCGACGACGGCGCCGGTCGGCTTGTCGTTGATGTAGAAGTTGCCGGCCGCGAAGCGCAGCTTCTCCATCGCGTGCTCGACGGCCGCGCGGTCCTGGGAGATGATCGAGCCGGTCAGGCCGTAGGCCGAGACGGACTCCATCTGCGCCAGCATCTCGTCGTACTTCTCGTCCTCGTAGACGTGGACGGCGAGGACGGGGCCGAAGTACTCGTCGCGGAAGTACTCCGAGGCCGGGTCCTGGCACACGAGCACGGTCGGGCGGACGAAGTAGCCGACCGAGTCGTCGTAGGTGCCGCCGGCGAGGACCTCGACCCGCGGGTCGGCCTGGGCGCGGTCGATGGCGGCCTTGTTCTTGGCGAAGGCGCGCTCGTCGATGACGGCGGACATGAAGTTGCCCAGGTCGCTGACGTCGCCCATGGTCAGGCCGTCGACCTCGGCGGCGAACTCGTCCTTCAGGCCGGCCCACAGCGAGGCGGGGACGTAGGCGCGGGAGAGCGCCGAGCACTTCTGGCCCTGGAACTCGAAGGCGCCGCGGGTCATCGCGGTCTTCAGCACGGCCGGGTCGGCGGACGGGTGGGCGACGAGGAAGTCCTTGCCGCCGGTCTCGCCGACGATCCGCGGGTAGGTGCGGTACTGCGAGATGTTGTTGCCGACCTCGCGCCACAGGTGCTGGAAGGTGGCGGTGGAGCCGGTGAAGTGGATGCCGGCGAGCGCCGGGTGCTTGAGCGCGACGGCGGAGACGTCGAGGCCGTCGCCGGTCACCATGTTGATGACGCCCTTGGGCAGGCCGGCCGCCTCCAGCAGCTGCATGAGCAGGTGCGCGGAGAACTGCTGGGTCGGGGACGGCTTCCAGAGCACCACGTTGCCCATCAGCGCGGGCGCGGTCGGCAGGTTGCCGGCGATCGCGGTGAAGTTGAACGGGGTGATCGCGTAGACGAAGCCCTCCAGCGGGCGGTGGTCGCTGCGGTTCCACACGCCGTCCGAGGAGACCGGCTGCTCGGCCATGATCTGGCGGGCGAAGTGCACGTTGAAGCGCAGGAAGTCGACCAGCTCGCAGGGGGTGTCGATCTCGGCCTGCTGCGCGGTCTTGGACTGGCCGAGCATGGTGGCGGCGGCCAGGGTCTCGCGCCAGGGGCCGGCCAGCAGGTCGGCGGCGCGGAGGAAGATCGCGGCGCGGGAGTCGAAGGAGAGCGCCTGCCAGGCCGGGGCGGCGGCCAGGGCAGCGTCGATGGCGTCCTGCGCGTCGGCCTGGGTGGCGTTGCGCAGGGTGCCGAGCCGAGCCGCGTGGTTGTGCGGCTGGACGACGTGGATCTCGGCGCCGCCGCCCATGCGGCGCTCACCGTTGATCGTCATGGTCAGCTGGACCGGCTCCTGGCCGCCCAGCTCCTTCAGCTTGGCCTCCAGGCGGGCCCGTTCGGGGCTGCCGGGGGCGTAGCTGTGGACCGGCTCGTTCACCGGCGCGGGGACCTGGGTCACAGCGTCCATGAGTTCTCCTGTGATTATCGGATTCAGCGATACCGCATGTCACCATGCTGATACGCTCTGTCACGTTCCGCTTGCGGGATCGGACAGGGCTTGTCCGTCGCAAGGCCGCGTGGCCAAGCGAGAAGCCCCGGCGTATGCCACGGGCGGAGTCACGAGGCGCACGCTCTCCTTTCGAGGAGCAGTCGCTGCGACCGCCGGCACGGACCGGCCAGCGTTGGATAACGCTATTTCAGCCGCCCGGCCATGCAATTGGCCGGGCGGCTAAAGTCGCCCGGACGGAGTTGTCCGAGCGAACGAAAGCGTCACGCCCCGACAGCCACCCGCCGCTCCCAGTCGATCCGGTACCCGTGCACCGGGCGGAGCATCTTCTCCGGGCTCATGAACGTCCGCATGACGATCGGCGCGAGCAGCCGGAACATCACCCGTGCGACCGGACCGGAGGACTTCTGGCTGTTGGTGCGGGCGGCGTCGGCGGCGATCTTCTCGACCCGCGGCCGGCGCATCGCCTCGTAGGCGGCGAACGCGGCGGTGTGGTCGGGCAGGTCCCGCAGGCAGCGGGCGAGTTCGACGGCGCTCTCGACGGCGAGCGAGACGCCCTGGCCGGAGCTGTTGGACGGCGCGTGCACCGAGTCGCCGACCAGGACCATCCGGCCGCGGCGCCAGTGCGGGACGGACGGCATGATCTCCAGCCGCGGGAAGACCTCCATGGTGTCGGCGTCGGCCACCGCGAGGACGTCCCGGGCGGGCACGTCGCCGGAGTGCAGGTCGCGCAGCCGGCGCAGCCACTCGTCGTTGCTCACGGCGCGGACCTGTTCGTAGGTCAGCTGCTCGGGCTGCGGGACGTTGCTGAACCACGCCGTCCCGGCGCCCTCG
The DNA here is from genome assembly GCF_042733235.1 of Kitasatospora sp. NPDC059722. Classification (NCBI taxonomy): domain Bacteria; kingdom Bacillati; phylum Actinomycetota; class Actinomycetes; order Kitasatosporales; family Streptomycetaceae; genus Kitasatospora; species Kitasatospora sp. NPDC059722. Next base: position 10,042 of record NZ_JBHWGD010000100.1, on the reverse strand, counting down.
GGCAGTCCCCAGTAGCCGAAGAAGGCGCGGGCGCCGTTGGCGAAGTGCACGGTCTCGCCGCGTCCGGCCCGGCCGGGCAGGCGGTACGGGCTGTAGCCGCCGATGCCGAGCAGCCCGGTGTACCGGGCGCCGGGCGCGGCCGGGTCGATCAGGGTGCGGACGGTGGAGCGGGTGCCGTCGGCGCCGATCAGCAGGTCGCCGGTGGCGGTGGTGCCGTCGGCGAAGCGGGCGGTGATGCCGTCGGCGCCCTCCTCGACGCCGACGAGCCGTTTGCCGTACCGGACGTCGATGCCGGCCTCGCCGAGCCGCCGCTGCAGCACCTCGTACAGTTCGGCGCGGCGCATCAGCCGCCCGCGCGGCAGGTCGGGCAGGCCGGCGAACTCGGCGAGCGTGCCGCCCCTGCCGTCCTCGATGACCATCGGGCCGACCGGCTGGCCGAGCCGGCCGGCCTCCGCCTCCAGCCCGACGGCCGCGAGGGCGCCGAGCCCGTTGGGGGCGATCATGAACGTCCCGCCGATGCCCTCGGCGGAGCTCTCGTAGGCCTCGAACACGAGCGGCTCGATGCCGGCCCTGCGCAGCGCCAGCGCCATCACGGGCCCGGCGATGCCGCCGCCGATGATCAGGGCCTTGCGGGTCGTACCGTTGGTGCTCATTCCAGGCTCCTCATGAATTCCTGCAGGGTCCGGTTGAAGTCCGGCTCCCCGAGCTGTGCGATGAGGTTCTCGGTGAAGCGCCGCTCGGCTTCCAGCAGCGCGAGCGCGTAGTCGTCCTCGACCACGAACATCGGGTGGACGCCCATCTCCGCCGCCTTGCGCAGTTGGGCGCGCTCGGCGTCGATCCGGGCGTCCAGGGTCGCCAGCCGCCGGCCGAGCAGTTCGGCCGCCTCGGAGGGCGGCACCACCACGAGCAGGCACAGGGCCACCCCGAAGGACGGGTACTCCTCCTGCGGTTCGGCGATCCACTCGCGCATCCAGCTGTCGAGCTCCGCCTTCCCCTCGGGCGTGAGGGCGTAGACGGTGCGTTCCGGCCGCTGGGTGTCGCGGACGGTCTCCTGTTCGGCGACGAACCCCGCCTTCCGCAGCTGCTCCACGACCATGTACAGCGAGCTGCGGTTGTACTTGATGTTGCGGTCCTTGCCGTGCTCCTTGAGCCGGCGCCCCATCTCGTACGGGTGCATCGGCTCGGCCGTGAGCTCGGCCAGGACCGCGAGGGCCAGCGGGTTCGACACCTTGCGTCGCTTCGCCATGAGATCTTCCTCATCTCTTGGTCAGTACTGACTATCCATTCTCAGATAGTCAGAGTCAACTATTCAGGATTGACGAACCTCAACTCTGTCCGCCCGGCTAAAATCAACCACACGGCCTTGTCCGAGTGGATGAAGGAGGCCTGAAGTGGCAACCCCCGGCCTCCCGCTCCGCCAGCTCCTGATGTCCCTCGGCGAGCCCCTGGTCGAGCTCCAGGCCGCCCCGCTGGGCCTGGACGTGCCCGTCCGCGACGTCGCGATCCTCGACCCCGAGGACCCGCCGACCGCGGCCCCCGGCGAACTCGTCCTCGCGATCGGCGCCCGCGGCCGCGCCGCCCTCCCCGCCCTGCGCGCCGCCGGCCGGGCCGGCGCGGCGGCCGTCGCCGTCAAGCTCGACGCCCCCGGCCAGGCGGACGCCCTGCGCGAGGCCGCCACCGACGCCGGCGTCGCCCTGCTCTCGGTGCGCCGCGAGACCCGCTGGGAGCACCTGGACTCGCTGGCCCGCGCGATCATCGCCGGTCCGGACGCCCCCGACACCGCCGGCGCCCCCGAGCACAACGCGGGCGACCTCTTCTCCCTCGCCCAGACCGTCGCCGTGCTCACCAGCGGCATCGTCTCGATCGAGGACACGTCCAGCCGGGTGCTCGCCTACTCCCGCTCCTCCGACTCCGACGAGGTCGACGACCTCCGCCGGCTCTCCATCCTCGGCTGGCAGGGCCCCGAGCCGTACCTCTCCAAGCTCCGCGAGTGGGGCATCTTCCAGCACCTGCGCACCTCGGACGCCCCGATCGCGGTCGAGCCGCACCCCGAACTCGGCCTGCGCCGCCGCCTCGCGGTCGGCATCCGGGCCGGGGCGCAGCCGCTCGGCACCATCTGGGTGCAGGAGGGCGCGCAGCCGCTGGCCCCGCTGGCCGAGCAGGCCCTGGTCGGTGCCGCCCGGGTCGCCGCCGCCCAGCTGGTGCGCCGCCGCCGGGAGCTGTCCGCCGACGTGCGGCTCACGCAGACGCTGCTCACCGGCCTGCTGGAGGGCTCCACCGGCCCGCAGTCGCTCGCCACCCACCTGGGCCTGGACCTGCGCCGCCCGGCCACCGTCCTCGCGTACGGCGCCCGCACCACCGAGGCGCTGCACCGCGCCGACATCACCGGCCTGATCTCGGTGCACACCGCCGCCCGGCACCGCGGCGCGCTGCTCGCCCCGATCGAGTCCCGGGTGTACGTGCTGCTGCCCGAACTCCCGCCGGGCCTGCCGATGACGACCGTCCGGGACTGGGCCTCCGAGGTGGTCGAGGCGGCCAGGGAACACCTCGGCGTGCCGCTGCGGGCCGCGATCGGCTCGACCGTGGACGGCCTCGCGCAGGTGCCGGACTCCCGGGCCCAGGCGGACCGGATCCTCGACGCGATGGGCCGCGGCGGGGTGGACCTCGACGTGGCCGCGCTGATCGACGTCCAGGCCGAGGTGCTGGTGAGCGAGATGCTCGCGCTGCTCCAGGAGCGCGGCGGCCTGCGCGACCCGAGGCTGACCGCGCTCACCGCCTACGACCGGCGGCACGGCACCCGGCTCGCCGAGTCCGTGCTGGCCTGGCTGGACGCGCTCGGCGAGGTCCGGGTGGCCGCCGACGCCCTGCACATCCACCCCAACACCCTGCGCTACCGGGTGCGCCGCGCCGAGCAGTTGACCGGCATCGACCTCGCCCAGCCGCAGCAGCGCCTGCTGGCGATGCTGCAACTGCGGCTGCCCGCCGACGAATAGGGCCACCGGACTCTAGGTGGCGCGCGTCCGCCACTGCTCCCAGGCCGACAGCCACAACTGCTCGGCCAGCTCCTGCGCCTCCCAGCCCTCGGGCCCGCCGCCCGAGCGGTCCCGCCACAGCTGCGCCCACGCCCGCTGCGCCGGCAGGCTCGCCACCTCACTCGCGAACACCGTGTACCGGACGACCTCCTCGACGGCCGCCGCGCCCTCCGGCGTCCCGATCACCCAGTGCGTCTGGCCGGCCAGCCGCTCCAGGTGGTTGACCATCGACGTCACGGCCGCCAGCGCCTCCTCCCGGGTCTCCGAGGCGAGCCGCATCTGCTGGCGCACCGCCGCCTCCCAGCGCACCGCGCACGCCTCCCCGCGCAGCCCGCGCGGCAGCCGCGGCGGCCGCCCGGCCCGCACCTGCGCCTCGATCGCCGCGGACTCGGCGATGGTCTGCCCGATCAGCGCCCGGTGCGCCTCCAGCCCGTGCACCGGCGGCAGTTCGCGCTCCTCGACCGGCACCCGCTCGGAGTGCCGGGACGACAGCTCGCGCAGCAGCTCGCTGCGCCCGCGCAGGTACCGCTCGACGTCGCCGATCCGGCCGAGTTCCAGCCCGCCGGGCGCCACTCCGCGCCCGCACACCGTGACGGTGAGCCCGTCGATCCGCAGCCGCCCGGCCCACACCGGCCCGGGCCCGCCGTCCTCCGGCGTCCCCGGCCAGAGCACCGGCCGGTCCTCGTGCACCTCGACCGCGCACGGCTCGCCGTCCACCGTGATCCACTCGCGCAGCGCCCGGACCCGCCCGGGCCCGTCGCCCTCGTCGATCCCGAGGTGGTCGTAGACCCGGTCCCGCTCGTCCTCGACGACGTCCTCCAGCTCGGGCAGGACGAGGCAGCGCTCGGCGCCCGGCCGGTAGGTGCGGACGGTGACGTACGGCCCCGCCGTCGAGCTCCAGTCGCCCGACTGCACCTCGACCCAGTCCAGCCGGCCGCCGTTGGTCTCGAACGCGCCGAGCGCGTCGCCCGCCCGGTCGAGCCCGGCCGCGACGCCGTACACGGGGAAGTCCGCGGCGGCCAGGGTCCGGCGGGTGAACTCCTCCACCCGGGCGAGCCGGTCCGCCCGCTCGCGCGCGTCCGGGGCGTGCCATCCGGCGTCCGGTGTCCCGCGCCGCTCCTGGGGCCTGCCGCCGCTCTCCCGCATCACCTGTGCCGCACCCCCGAGTCCTCGCGCCCGCACCGCCCCCGCCACCTTACGTGCCGGGGACCTGCCGGGTCATCAGCTCCCGCGCCCCGCAGGGACCGTCGGACGGCGGCCGTGTCAGGACGCGCGGTTGTCAGCCGCCCTCCCTAACCTGGCCGCATGACAGCACAGAGCACATTCCCCGCCCGGATCAGCATCGTCACCCTCGGCGTCACGGACCTCGGCCGCAGCGCCGCCTTCTACGAGGCCCTCGGCTGGCGGCGCTCCTCCGCCTCCAGCCCGGAGATCGTCTGGTTCCGCACCGCCGACTCGGTGCTCGGGCTGTTCCCGGGCGACGAGCTGGCCGCCGACGCGGGCGTGCCCGGCGGCGGCGAGCCGTCCTTCCGCGGCGTCACCCTCGCGGTGAACCTGGAGTCCCCCGCGCTGGTGGACGCCGCCCTGGAGACGGCCATCGCCGCCGGCGCCACCGTGGTGAAGCCGCCGGCCACGACCGGCTGGGGCGGCTACTCCGGCTACTTCGAGGACCCGGACGGCCACCTGTGGGAGCTGGCGCACAACCCGTTCTTCCCCTTCACGGAGGACGGCTCGCTCGACCTGCCCTGACTCGACCTGCCCTGACTCGACCTGCGCTGACTGGACCTGCGCTGACTCGACCTGCCCTGAGGCGCTAGCTCTTCGAGCGCGCCTTGAAGGCCGCCTTGCGCGCCTCCTTGGCCACCGCGCGGTCGGTGTGCAGCTCGCCGATCGCCTCCAGGACGTCCGCCGTGTACGCGTGGTCGACCCGCCACAGCTCGCCGAAGTAGCTCCCCGGATCGCCGGTGACGGGCAGGTCGGCGATCAGTTCGCGCAGCGGTTCGGCGTCGCCGCCGCTGTCGAGCAGCTGGGCGGCGAAGGTGTCGACCACCGTCCACAGCGCCATCGTCCGGTCCGGCGCAGGCACGTCCGACGCGCCGAGCGCGGTCAGCCAGGCCCGCGCGGCACCACCCAGCTCCGGGTCGTCCAGCACCTCCCGGACGGCCGGCTCGGCGGGCGCCCCGAGCACGTTCAGCGCCGAGACGCCGAGCATCCGGCGCATCGGCCCGTACGCGTCCCCGCCGCGCGCCGCCGCCAGCAGCTCGCGCGCCGCCGCCACCGGCTCCCGGCCGTCGAGCCAGACCCGCAGCTCCTCCTCCGGCAGGACGTTGGGGGACTCGCACACGCCGCGCAGCAGCTCGGCCGCGTCGCCCTGGGCGAGGTCGCCGACCAGCGGCGCGTCGTAGCCGTCCTCCAGCAGCCACTGGCGGATGCCGTACTGGCCGAGCGGGGTCAGCCGGACCAGGCCGAACCGCGCCGACTCCTCCTCGTCCAGCGGGGCCTCGCCGACGACGGGGGCGCCCTCCTCGCCGGTGGCCTCCTCCTCGTCGAACAGCTCGGGGTCGATCGGGCGGTAGTCCAGCAGGCCCAGCTCGGCGAGGTCGCCCAGCATCGGGTCCAGCGCGACCATCACGTCGGTGATGTCGCCGAGCAGCTCCTCGCTCGGCTCCTCGCCCTCCGGCACCACCAGCAGCGCGGCGAGCACGCCCAGCGGCACGGTCTCGTTGCCCGGCTCGGCGAAGGCGGTGGTCTCGTACAGCACCTGGAGCGCCTCGTCGAGCAGCTCGGCCGCGGCGTCGCGGGCCTCCTCGACCTCGGAGAGCGCGTCCTCGTCCTCCTCGTCGCCGTCCTCGCCCGCCGCGGCGTGCTCCCCGTCCTCCTCGGGCATCGAGTCGGCCTCCACGGCCAGCTCGCGGACGATCCCGGCGGCCGTCAGCCACAGTTCCAGGACGGTGTCCGGGTCGCCCTCCTCCGCCGGCTCCAGGTCCGGACCCGGCACGGCGACGTGCTCGCCGTCGGCGGTCGTCCCGATCTCCACCAGGTCCAGGTCGCAGGCCAGCGACCAGGCCCGCATGGCCTCGATCTCGGCCTCCTCCGGCACCTCGCCCGCGGCCGGGGCCAGGCCGAGCAGCCGCGCCGCCGGGGCGCGGTCCTCTACGACCAGGTCCCCGAACTCGTCCACGCCGCGGTGCGGGGCGGCCCAGCGGGCCAGCGCCAGCGCGTACCCGAACATGGGGACGGCCTTCGCCTGTTCGGCCAGCTCCCGCTCGGCGGGCAGCTTCACCGGCGGGACCAGGACGGCTGCGTCGTCCAGGTCCTCGTCGTCCAGTCCGTGAGCGGCGAACGCCCCGTAGAGGTCCTGGAGCTCCAGGTCGGCGGGCAGAACCGCCTCGGCCGTGCCCTCTCCCGCCGAGGCCCCTGCGTTCTTCCGACGTCGTCCGGCCATCGCCTCGCGTTCTCCCTCAGCCAGCGGCCGCGCATCAGCTCCGCGTACCGATCCTCTACCTCAGCGTATAGGCCGGGCACCCCCGATGCCCGGCCCCGAGGGGCGCGCGCCGCGACCGTGCGCCCACCCCTTATCCTTCGCTATTGGCGCCGCGCACAACCCCGCGCGGGCCACCGGGCAACGAAGCCCTCACCCTCCTCGCCCGTCAACGGGCGGGACGGGACCTGCCACACCCATCCGCTCCATCAGGGAGCCCGCACCGCGGCCACCACCACAGCGCCTCAGGACGGGCGCGCCGGCACACCCAGCCGCCCCGGTGGGGCCAAGCCACAGGAGACCCCTGAGATGGCGGACCTCTCCCCCGCCGGCCCCGGCCTGCGCACCGCGCAGTTCGACGGACGCCGACTGTCGGAGGCCCTGCTTCCCCTGGAGCTCGCGCCACGCGCCCAGCTCCAGCTCTCCGCGATCAGCCGCTGGAACGCGCTGCGCGGAGTCCGCGTCGGCCTCGTCTCGGCCGGCCTGCTGTTCATGCTCATCGGTGCCAACCTGGCGACGCCGATCTACCCGATGATCCAGCAGCGCCTCGGCCTGACCACCCTCGACACCACGATCCTCTTCACGATCTACATCTTCGCGCTGGTCCCGGTCCTCGCCGTGGTCGGCCACTGGTCCGACCTGCTCGGCCGCCGCGCCCTGATCCTGCCGGCCGTCGCGCTCGCCGCCGCGGGCGACGTGGTCTTCGCCACCGCCGGGAGCTTCTGGCAGCTCGCCCTCGGCCGGGCCGTCCAGGGCATCGCCGTCGGCCTGTCCACCGGCGCCGCCGGGGCCGCCCTCGGCGATCTGCTGCCGGACCACCCGACGCTCGCCGCCAAGCTCACCCTGGCCTGCTCGGCGGGCGGTGTCGCGCTCGGCCCGGTGGTCGGCGCCCTGCTGGCCGACGGCTCGGACCCGCTGCTGACGCCGTTCCTCCTGCACGCCATCGCGCTCGGTGCCCTCTGCATACCCCTGGCCGTCGTGCACCCCCGGATGCCCGGCCGCAACCGCCCGCCGGCCTCGCCGCCGCGCATCACCACCCCGGCCCACCTGCGCCCGCGCAAGCCCGCCCTGCCGATCGCCGGCCGCCGCGAGTTCCTGTTCGCCGCGACCGCCGGCTTCATCTCGTACGCGGTGTTCGGCGTCTACCTCAGCCTGGCGCCGTCCTTCGCGGCCAAGCTGCTGCACACCCCCTCCCACCTGGTCGGCGCCGTCGTCGCGGCCCTGCTGCTGGGCTCCTCCGCGGCCGCCCAGCTGCTCGTCCCGCCGACCTCCGACCGCCTGGTCATCGCCCTCGGCATGACCGGCCTGGCCACCGGCCTCGGCCTGGTCGTCGCGGCCGGGTACAGCGGCACCCCCGCCCTGCTCTTCATCGGCAGCGTCCTCGGCGGCGCCTGCCAGGGCGTGGCGTTCCGCTCACTGTTCACCAGCGCCGTCGCCGCGATGGACCCGGAACGCCGCGGCTCCGAACTGTCCTCCCTGTGGATCATCGTCTACCTGGGCAGCTCGCTCCCGATCGTCATCGTCGGCGCCCTCGTCCAGGCCTACGGCCTCCTCCCCGCCGTGAGCGGCTTCGCCACCGTGGCCGCCCTCCTCTGCACGGCCCTCGCCGTGGCAGTGGCCCGCAAGCCCAAGCAGACGGCCTGACCGGCAGCGCACGAAGCCGAATGCCGCCGCCCGGAAGCCCCGGACGGCGGCATTCGTCGTTCCCTCGCCCCCGGCTACCCCGACTCGGCGACCAGGCGCCACAGGCGGGACGGGGCGGGGAGGCCGAGTTCGGTGCGCAGGCGGCGTTCGTAGCGTTCGACGTCCTGCAGGGCGTCGCCGGGGTTGCCCTCGGCGAGGTGGGCGCGGATCAGGCACGCCTGGCTGCTCTCGCGCAGCGGGTCCGCCCGGACGGCGGCGCCGGCCGCGGCCACCGCCTCCGGGAAGCGGCTGGTCCCGACGAAGGCGCAGGCCAGGGCCTCCAGGGCGTGCACCCGCAGGCGCCGCCAGCCGTCCGCCTCCAGCAGCGTCCAGTCCTCGTACCAACCCGGCAGCAGGTCGGCCGAGAGGTCCTCGACGGCCGCCAGCCCGAGGCCGTCCCGGCCCGGCGCCGAACCGGGGGCGAGGATCCGGCGGGCCAGCGCCCGGGCGTCGCGCAGGTCCACGCCGACGCCGTCGGCCAGCCTCAGCTCGGTCGGGCCGATCTCCAGCGCCGACCGGCCCGCCGCCGGCAGGCGGGACAGCGCCGAGCGCAGGCTCGCGAGCGCGCAGCGCTCCGGGGCGTCCGGCCACAGCGTCCCGGCGACCAGCCCGCGCGGCACGTTCCCGTTGCAGCACAGGGCGACGAAGGCGAGTAATCGCTCCGCCCCCGCAGAGACGGCCACCGGCACGCCGCCGGCCGAGAGGGCGAAGCCGCCCAGCAGGCCGAGCCGCACGCCCGCGCCCCGAACCGGCGGGCCCCGATCGCCGCAGGCCATCGAACCACCATCTCTTCGCGTACGGATGGACCTCCTCATCCATGCTGCGCCGCACGCCGTGGGCTGTCGACCTCAGTCGAAGTTGACGCAGTACCCGACCGGGATCGAGGCCGTGACCCGCCCCGAGGTCAGGTCGATCGCCCGCGCGGTGGCGTTCTTCGTCCCGCAGTTGAACGGATGGCCGGTGAACAGGCCGAAGCTGCCGCCCGCGAACCCGGCGTTCCGGACCGCCGTCACGGTCTGCGACCACTGCACGGTGCCGGTGGAGTTCAGGACGATCTGCACCCGCACCCCGCCGTTGACGTTGAAGTGGTCACCACCGAACTCCAGTTGGCCGTTGGTGTCGTCGGCCCAGATCCGCACCGCCAGCCGCCGGTCGTCGGCCTGGCCGTTGTCGAACCGCGTCTGCGACCGCGTCTGCGGCGTCACGCAGACGGTGTCGCCGACCCAGGCCTCGCGCCAGACGAAGCCCTGGACGCAGAAGCCGTCCGGCAGGGTCCGGAAGGGCACCTGGCTGTTGTCGAACGCCGCCTGGGAGCGGATGTCCGGGGTCACGCAGACGTGGTCCCCCGGCCTGGCGTCGCGCCAGACGAAGCCCTGGCGGCAGGTGTCCGGGCCGAAGTCCTGGGCGTGCACCGAGGACGCCCCCAGCGCGGCGCCGCCGAGGGCCATGACCGCGGCCATCGCCGTGGTCACCCCGGTTCGCAGGATCCGTCGAGTGCTCATCGTCCGCACCTCCTCGAAGAACCTGCGCCCAGCCTGCGCCGCCCCCCGTCACAGCGGTGTGACGGCCGGGAACGCCCTCCTCGGGGTGAACCCCCGCGCGCCATCTGCTCCGCTGAGCAGGGCTACCACCGTTCCCCACCATCCACCCCCCACCCGCCTCCCGGCGGGTGCCCGCCCCCGGCCCGCGCGGCGCTGGGCGACCAGGTCGAGGGCAAGGATGCGCGCGTAGGCGGACGTGGGGGGGGGGGGGGGGGGGCGCGCGCGGCGGGGGGGGGGGGGGCGGGGGGCGGGGGGGCGGGGGGGGGTTCGGGGGCGCGCGGCCCCGCCCGCCCCCCCGCGCCCCC